>NZ_DBHHPX010000033.1:0-28659 GCF_057241865.1 Tractidigestivibacter sp. | reverse complement strand
GGTCCAAATTAACCGCCGCAGTCCCATCCGCGCAGTTCCTATTGAAATTCAACACTGCGCTTCCCGCGGTGCCTGAGCCTCCTGCGCATCGAGTGCCAGCCGGGCAGCTCGCAGTCGAGGTCCCCCGCGTTCACCGCGCGGTATATGGTGCTCCTGCTCACCGCCATCCCCGGCAGCTCCATGCGGAGCCTGCCCGCCACCTGCTCGGGCGACCAGCGCCTGTCGCGGATGAGGGACGCCACCAGCGAGCGCCTCCCGGGGTCGCCGAGCGCCCTGGGGCGCCTGCAGGCGAGCCTCCTCGCGTCCGCCCTCGCCTGCGCGGCGTCGCGGAGGCCCACCCGTTCCTGGCGATCTCCCTCGAGACCGTGGACTTGTCCCTGCCGATCTCCCTCGCGATCCGGCTCACGCCCTCGTGGTCCCTCCAGCGGACCATGATGTCCTCGCGCTCCCCGATGCTAAGATGGCTGTAGCGGCCCATGCCGGCTCCCTCCGATTGACGTCGTCGCAAGCGCCATTGTAGGACCCATGGGCCGCTACCTCGTCTTTTGCTGTTGCGCTAGCAGTGGGAATTCAAGCGAATTAATTAGCTGTTTTACAGAAATAATTCTGTTTTCCTTTTCTAGACATGATGCATGGCATGATGCATGATTTTTAGGATACATTCAGATTACTGAATACGCGCGTCACAGGCGACGGGTGCCGTGCTACAGCTCCAGCCCCGCTGCCCCCTTCGTACGGAACAGCTCGATCATCTCTCCCGTGAGGCTGGCATGGTCATTCGTCCGCTCCAGCGGAATCTCGTCCGGGGCAAACCAACGCGCCTCAGCAAGCTCCTGGTGGTCGGTCCGTATGCGGCGGCTTCCGTCAACGTGACACCAAAAGCCCATGAGCAGCGTGTCCGAGAAGGGCCAGGGTTGGCTCCTGTAGAAGCGCAGGTCGCGCACGCGCAGCCCCACCTCCTCCATGACCTCACGGCGCACGGTGTCCTCCACGGACTCGCCAATCTCGGTGAACCCGGCCACAAGCGCCCACAGCTTGAGCGCGCGTCCCTGGTAGCGCGTGAGCACGATCCTCTCGCCATCCGTCACGGCGGCAATCACGCCTGGCTGAATCTTGGGATACACGATCCTTGCGCAGTTGGGGCACACAATCTCGCGGCTGTGAGGGGCAAGCTCCATCTCGTGGCCACAGCGCGAGCAGAACCTGTTGTCCCGGTACCACGAGGCAAGCTGCGATCCCACGGCCGCCGCAAACGCGAGGTCGGCAGGCCCAACGCCGCGCAGCCAGCCAACGCGTTCGTAGGTAAAACCTGCCGGCACCGCAACGTCCTCGTCCAGCGCAAGGAAGAAGTCCTCCTCGCCCACGTGAAACGCAAAGACGGTGCACTCAGGTGCCGCGGGATAGTCCGCCAGCCGCGGCAGCTCGATCGTCTCGCCCGAGGAAAACTCGTCCGCGCCGCGCTCGCCGGCGGCCACCACGCGCACAAGCGCTGAGCGGTCACGATAGTGCAGCACGTAGCTCTGGGGCTCCGGCTCCTTGGGCTCGAAGTGGTTGTCGTACGCCTTGCCCGTCTCCTGGATCACGTTCGCCCCTCCCCGATGAGACAAAGGGACTGTCCCTTTGTCTCATAGATATCCCTACAATAGCTACAAGATGCGTTGAAATATCACCACACGGGCTGCGGAGGCAACCATGGCAGACTACATCCTCGTCACCGAGACCGGCTCCGACATCCATGAGGAGACCGCGCGTCGCCACGGCATTGTAGTTGTTCCCATGCACGTGAACTTTGGCGAACTCTCCCGCGACGACGATTCCTTCCCGCCCGAGGAGCTCTACGAGTACTACAAGACCACGGGCAAACTACCCCAGACCTCGGGCTGCACACCTGCAGACTTCTCCGCGGCCTTTGACCGCATACACGAGGAGTACCCCACGGCCAAGATCCTCTACCTGGCCTACTCCGCCGCAACCACGGTCTCCTACCGCAGCGCGCACCTCGCCGCGGAGGGCCGCGACTACGTGACCATGATGGACACCAAGTCCGTCTCCTGTGCGCTGCGTCTGGTGGTCACCAACGTCGCCCGCATGATGGAGGTCAACCCCGATGGCACGGAAGACGAGGTCAGGGCCTTCGTCGAGAGCCAGGTGCGCCGCATCCGCTTTGCCTTCATCCCCGGCGACCTGGAGTACCTGCGTGCGGGTGGCCGCCTCTCCAACGTGGCATTTCTCGGCGCGACGCTTTTGCGCATCAAGCCCACGGTCGAGGTGCTCGACGGCAAGCTCGTTGCCACAAAGAAGCGTCGCGGTGCCATGGTCAAGTGCGTGGGCCAGCTCGTCGAGGACTTCGTGACCCGCGAGCCCATGGACCTCTCGCGCGTGAACCTCACCTACACGGTGGGCAATGCCCCCGACCCGCTGATAAGGGCGCTGGTCGAGAAGATCCTGCGCGACCACGGCGCGCAGGAGATCGAGTGGGTCAAGTCCGGCTGCGTGATTGCAAGCCACTCCGGCCCGGGCGCCTTTGGCATCGCGGCTGTGGCCGCGGAGTAGAACTCAGCTGGTTGCTTGCGGCCCCCGGCGCCTCGGTGTCGGGGGCTTTTGTGCGGCTGGTATCGGCTGCGGGTCCGGCGGATTGCCCCTCTCGGCAGTCTGTTTTTCTCGGCAGTCCGCTTTTCTCGGGATGAAATTATTGCGCGCTCGTTTGCAATCGCCGGCCCGTCAACTGGGTAAACTCTGTGAGCACCCGGACCAGCGCGCAATAATCGAGCAACTTACCAGAGAAGCTTGGCTCCAGCGGTTCCCGGACGGCAATTATTGCGCGCTCGTCCACATCTACCAAGTGGCCAACTGGGAAAATACTGTGAGCATTCAAAAAACGCGCAATAATTTTGGGCAGACCGCCAAAAACCTGTGCAGCAACCACTAAGGAGGCCGATGAGGCAACCGCCGAGAAGGCCAGGCGACAGGCCACCGGCAAGGTCGATGTCAAGCCCGCTGTACCCGCCCCGAATCAACCTCGACTGCGGCCAGCCATACGCGGCCCGAGTTCGCTTGCAAGCACGCCGAGAAACACCAGCGAGAACCCCAGGACCAGCTGGGGCGTGAGCAGCTCGTGGTAGAAGACCACGCTCGCGATGACCGCAAACACGCTCTCAAGCGAGAGGAGCAGCGCAGACTGCGCCGGCGGCACGACGGCCTGCCCAACGTTCTGGATAAGCGTTGTCACGCAGGACGAGAGAACCACCAGGTAGGCAAGGGAAAGCCAGAACGAGGTGCCAAGCCCAGACAGCGCAGGCACCTGCTCGCCCAGAACCACCGAGAACACGGCGCAGGTCAGAGACATGAAGCCCAGCTGCACAACAGAGATGGTGGTCATGTCGTGCGAGCCAGTGAGCCTGTCGACAAACACGATCTGGAGGGCAAAGAACACCGCCGAGAGAAGCGTGAGCCACTCGCCGGATCCCAGCGACGGGCGCATGTCATCCCCCAGCGAGATGAGCGCGATACCCACGATGCTCAGGAGCGCCGCCACCAGGCTCGACGCGCCGGGGTGCCTGCGGACGACCACCCAGTTGATAAACGGCACCAGCACGCAATAGGTCGCGGTGAGAAAGGCGCTTCTCCCCGGCGTGGTGTAGGCGAGGCCGAGGTTCTGGACGGCAAACCCCGCGCCATACAGCACGCCCAGGATTCCCCCCGCAAGAACATGGCTCCAGTCAAAGTTGTCGCGCAGCCGCTTCCGGAAGATGACCGCCATGAGCACGGTGGCGGTCAGGAAGCGGATGGCCATGAGCCAGCATGCGGGGGCAACGTCCAGTGTGTCTTTGATGACGACGAACGATGCGCCCCAGATGACGGCGCAGGACAGCATCCCTATCTTCCATGCCCACAGGGGGGCGGCCCGTATGTCTCGCGCGTTTGGCATGCGGACGATTATACGACCCGAGAACGGTCTCACACGGTAGGCGCAGGGATTTTTCTCACGCTCGTCTCCGTAGCCCCGTGCATGCCTTAAACTTGGAGGTGCTGGAGGAATTCCGGCACCAGGGCTCTAACCGGCATGGCCGGTAACGATCGCGTCGGTGCAAGGGGCACCGGCGAGGGAGTTCGGAGAGGAGAACACATGCAGTATTCGGCAGAAGTGGAGCACATGTGCCCGATTGCCAAGGGCGCATACCACGGACCGGCGCCCATCCCCGAGGAGGGCAAGTGGGTCCAGGCCAAGGAGGTCACTGATATCTCCGGCTACACCCACGGTGTTGGCTGGTGCGCCCCGCAGCAGGGTGCCTGCAAGCTCAGCCTCAACATCAAGAACGGTGTCATCGAGGAGTGCCTCATCGAGACCATCGGCTGCTCGGGCATGACCCACTCCGCCGCCATGGCCGCCGAGATCCTCCCCAAGAAGACCATCCTTGAGGCCCTGAACACCGACCTTGTCTGCGATGCCATCAATGTCGCCATGCGCGAGCTCTTCCTGCAGATTGTCTACGGCCGCAGCCAGACCGCTTTCTCCGAGGATGGCCTGCCCGTTGGCACCGGCCTCGATGACCTTGGCAAGGGCCTTCGCTCCATGGTGGGCACCATGTATGGCACTGCCGCCAAGGGCGCCCGTTACCTCGAGCTCACCCAGGGCTACGTCACCCGCATGGCCATCAACAAGAACGACGAGATCGTGGGCTTTGAGTTCCTCAACCTCGGCAAGTTCACCGACGCAGTCAAGTCCGGCGTCGACCCCGCAGAGGCTGTCCAGGAGGCCATGGGCCACTACGGCCAGTGGGATCAGGCCGTGAAGTTCATCGACCCTCGCACCGATGAGGAGACCCACAGCACCGAGTCCACGTTCCCCGTCCACGAGTAACCCCGAGTAGAGAGAAGGAGGTACAGCACATGGCCATCACGTTCGAAGGCTACGAGCGCCGCATCGACCAGATCAACAAGGCGTGCGAGCAGTACGGCATCAAGGACCTCGAGGAGGCCCTCAAGCTCTGCTGCGACCGTGGCTTCAACCCCTATGACATCACCACCGGCATCCAGTCCATCGCGTTCGAGAACGCCAAGTGGGCCTACACCCTGGGCTGCGCCATTGCGCTGAAGAAGGCCGAGAAGGGCGAGGCCACCACGGCCTCCGAGGCTGCCGCCGCCATCGGCGAGGGTCTGCAGGCCTTCTGCGTCCCTGGCTCCGTTGCCGACGACCGCAAGGTCGGTCTTGGCCACGGCAACCTGGGCGCCATGCTCCTCGGTGAGGACACCGAGTGCTTCGCGTTCCTGGCCGGCCACGAGTCCTTCGCTGCCGCCGAGGGCGCCATCGGCATTGCCAACAACGCCAACAAGGCCCGCAAGAAGCCGCTTCGCGTCATCCTGAACGGCCTTGGCAAGGACGCCGCCCAGATCATCGCCCGCATCAACGGCTTCACCTACGTGAAGACGCAGTTCGACTACTACACGAGCGAGCTCAAGGTCGTCGAGACCATCCCCTACTCCGACGGCCCGCGCGCCAAGGTCAACTGCTACGGCGCCGACGACGTCCGTGAGGGCGTTGCCATCATGTGGCACGAGAACGTCGACATCTCGATCACCGGCAACTCCACCAACCCCACGCGCTTCCAGCACCCCGTTGCGGGCACCTACTTCAAGGAGCGCGTGCTTGCTGGCAAGAAGTACTTCTCCGTGGCGTCGGGCGGCGGCACCGGCCGTACCCTGCACCCGGACAACATGGCTGCCGGCCCCGCCTCCTACGGCATGACCGACACCATGGGCCGCATGCACTCCAGCGCCCAGTTCGCCGGCTCCAGCTCCGTGCCCGCACACGTTGACATGATGGGTCTTATCGGCATGGGCAACAACCCCATGGTCGGTTGCACCGTTGCGTGCGCCGTTGCCGTCGAGGAGTCCCTCAAGAAGTAGGGCTTCTCACCATGCAAGGCATTTGGCCCGCTGCCCCATCTGGGCGGCGGGCTTTTTTGAGCCCTGGGCCCTTGCCGGGCACGCCGACGCGCTGGCTGCGCTGCGGTGGCTCCCTCGCACCGTGGGATGGTATGCTCTTCACACGCCCAAGACGATTCGGAGGCCCAGGTGCCTAGCTACATCCTAAGCTGCTGCTCGACCGCAGACGTGAACGAGGGCTTCCTCAGGGAGCGCGACATCCGCTACGTCTTCTTCAACTACGAGCTGGACGGCGAGCAGTGCAAGGACGACTTCGGGCAGACCCACTCTCCCGCCGACCTGTTTGCGCGCATGGAGGCAGGCGCCAAGACCCAAACCTCCCAGGTGTCCGTTGGCGACTACATGGCCTTCTGGCGCCCGTTCCTCGCAGGCGGCCAGGACGTGCTCCACGTCACGCTCTCCTCGGGCATCTCGGGCACCCACAACTCGGCCTGCATCGCACGCGACAGGATTGCCCGCGAGTTCCCGGGCCGACGCGTGGTCGTGGTGGACTCGCTGGCCGCCTCGTCCGGCTACGGCCTGCTCATGGACAGGCTTGCCGAGCTGAGGGAGTCTGGCATGGGCCTGGGCGAGCTGGCCGCCTGGGCGGAGAGGCACAAGCGCGAGGTCCAGCACTGGTTCTTCTCGTCTGACCTCTCGTTCTTCATCCGCGGTGGCCGGATCTCCAAGACCGCGGGCTTCTTTGGCCACGTGCTCAGGATATGCCCCGTCATGAACGTGGCGCCGGACGGCTCGCTGGCCGTGTGCGAGAAGATCCGCACCAAGCGCAAGGCCGAGCGCCGCGTGCTGGAGCACATGATCGAGCTTGCCCAAGGCGGCAGCGACTACCAGGGCAAGGTGTTCATAAGCAACTCCGCCTGCCTGGAGGACGCCCGCGACGTCGCCAAGCTAATCGAGGGGCAATTCCGGCATATGGACGGGAGGGTCCGGCACTTCGACATAGGCGCGACCATAGGCTGCCACACCGGCCCTGGCACGGTTGCCACGTTCTTCTGGGGCAGGAGGCGTGCATAGCGAGGGGACAGTGCCACCACGGCGGACCAGCCGAAGGCACCTTGGACGCGAACGGGCGCGATCCCTCGGTATCGCCGTCTGTATCCCATCACCGCTAATTTATGCGTTTCTCTCGCAGAAATGAGAAAATATCCTCATTCTGTTCCGTTAACGGTATGATTCTTGCAGCGAACGGCAGATTTCACCCGCACACCCACCCACACGCAACACGTCGAGAAGGAGCCCCCATGCCCTACAACATCCTTGCCGAGTTCGGGAGTACGGCCCTCATGATCATCTTTGGCGTCGGCGTCCACTGCGACACCGTACTCAAGGGGACCAAATACCAGGGCTCTGGCCACATGTTTGCCATTACGACGTGGTCGTTTGGCATCTCGGTGTGCCTCTTCATCTTTGGCGGCTCCATCTGCATGAACCCCGCCATGGCGCTTGCCCAGTGCATCCTCGGCCTTGTCCCTTGGTCGATGTTCGTCCCGTACGTGATTGCCGAGATGCTCGGCGGCTTTGCGGGTGCCGCCATCGCTTGGTTCATGTACAAGGACGAGTTCGAGGCGTCCGAGGGCGTTGTGGACCCCATCGCACAGCGCAACATCTTCTCGACCAACCCCACCAGGAACAACCTCCCGCACGACTTCTTCTGCGAGGCGCTCTGCACCTTCTTCTTCATCACCGGCATTCTCGCCATTGCGCACTACGCGGGTGATAACCTGCTTCTCTGCGCCATCTGCGTTGGCCTTCTGGTGTGGGCCATTGGCATGGGCATGGGTGGCATCACGGGCTTTGCCATGAACCAGGCCCGCGACCTTGGCCCTCGCATGGCTTACCAGCTGCTTCCCATCAAGAGCAAGTGTGACAACAACTGGAAGTACGGTCTCACCGTCCCCGGCATCGCGCCGTTTGTGGGCGCGGCGGTAGCAGCCCTCTTCGTGCACGGGTTCCTCGGGCTGTTCTAGGGGTTTGGGCCTTGCCGTGCGAGAAGGGCCGGCACAAGGCCCCCAGCAGCAAGCGGGGAGCCACCAACGGCAATGGCTGCGCGCACGGCCTCGGGGTCCGCAACCACACTGCCCGCAACCGCGCTTGCCCCAGCATCGAGAAGCGCCGAGGAGAGCGTGGCTGACGGCCCCACGACGGTCACCCTCGCTCCCCTCGCAAGCTCCAGCAGCCTCGGCATGGTCCGGTTCGTCTCGGCCATGCCGGTGATGAGGGCAAAGTCCGCCTCGGGAAGAACGTACTCGCAGGCGGTGTCCGGAAGGTCGCGCCTGTCTCGCCACTCGCGCTCAAGCACCAGCACGTCCGCCGCCGCCTCAAGCCCTTCCATATGGGGGAAGCGCCCCACCACCACGAGCTGGGCGCGACGTCCGTGCTCCCGCTCGAAGGCAGAGAGCTCTCCCGGCAGCTCGCGAAAAGGGTCGCCACCAGTTGGGCCCCCAACGCGACCCGAGGCGTCACGGACCAAGTCCTCCCTGTTGTACCAGGCATTTATTGCAGCCACACCGAGCGTGGCCACCTCGAGGTCCCATGAGCGCACAAGCGCTCCCACCTCGGCCAGGGACTGCCCGCGCACCCCGCTCAAGCGTTCGCGCCTGCCACCCCGACAGGTGGCCGCCACGCCCATGCCGCACTCCGCCTCGACGTAGCTCCAGTGCGTCCCCAGGCAGGCGTCCCTCACGCAGATGCCAGGCGGAATGGGGGCGAGAAGCCCGTCGTAGAGTGTCCACGCATTTGTCATGTCGTACCTGTTCCCATGCACCGGATCACCCACACGGGTGACCCACCGTCAACCAGACCCACGCCTACAATGGGAAAGCGATCTGCTCCCCCATCTTTGCTCCCCGTCCCTCGTTGGAGGCCACATGCTTGCCATTCTCAGCTCACAGCGTCAGACGGGCAAGACCTGCTGGTTGGAATCCGCCGTGGCAAGGGCGAGCAGGGCGGGCATCCCCACCTATGGCGTCCTTGCGCCCGGACGCTGGCGGCGCCTTCCCACGGGAGCCTTGGAGAAGACGGGCATCGACAACGTCCTGCTTCCGGGCACCATCCGCATCGTCTTTGCCACGGCCGCCGCGAGTGGCTGCGGCTGGGACTTCTCGGATGGGGCCATCGCCCGCGTGAACGAGCACCTCACAGGGCTTCGGTCATGCGCCGCCGCTGCACGCCCAGGGCTTCTTGCAATAGACGAGCTGGGCCCGCTCGAGCTTGTGCGTGGAAAGGGCCTCACCGAGGCGCTGACCCTTCTCGACCTAGGCCCCCAGCCTGCCTGGCCCCATGCCATCGTGGTGGTGAGACCGGAGCTCTGCGACCAGGCCACGCAGCGCTTCTCGGCAGCATGGGGTACGCCTGCGGTTTTTGGGCCCATGCCCAAGGACGCGGATCCTGTGCTTTGCGCCCTCGGGCTGGGTGAGGCCTAGGGAAAACGCCTTGCCCTACTCTCCCTTGGGAAGGGCGCCTGCCAGGATGGTCGTGCACTCCTCGTCGGAGAGGTCGTATCCGTAGAGCGTCTTGAAGTACGAGACGGCCACATCCTTGACGCCCGTCTGGAAGCGGTCGGGGTAGCACAGGCGAGCAAACCACTGCATACCCAGCACCTGGTTGACCGACGGAGGGCTGGAAAGCCAGTTGTAGGGCACACTTGGAACCTGGAAGTAGTTCTGGTCGCGAATCGCGGCAATGCCTGCCCAGGCAGAATCCGACCCCACCGTGTCGTAGATGCTGTCCGGCCCAAAGACGATCATCTCGGGGTCCACGGTAGCGATCTGCTCCAGACTCACCTCCTGGCCCATACCCGAGCCAGATGCCTTTTCGACCTCAATCGCGTTCTCCGCGACAAAATCGATGACGTTGCCCTGGTAGCTACCCTTGGCAATGGCGTTCAGGCCCGAGTCGCCCAGGAGGTAGGCCACCTTGGGCCTATCGGTGTCGGCAAGCGTCGAGACAACCGCGTTTACCTCGTCGTAGGCGTTTCTGCAGTACGCAGAGAGGTCCGAGCACCGCGACTCCTCGCCAAGGAGCCCTCCCAGCTGCTCGTAGACGGAATCGTAGGTGTCAAGCGTTGCCTCCACGTGCACGCAGGCAATGCCGAGCTGCTCCTGGAGGTTGTCCATGTCCTCCACGATGGTGTCCTTCGCCTCGCCCACGTCGATGATGAGGTCGGGTGCGGCATCGGCCACGGACTCCTTGTTGAAGTCACCCTTGCCGCCATAGATCTGGCCAAAGACCGGAAGCTCGACCGCGGCGTCGCCAAACAGCCTCTTCTGGTCGTCGCTGAGCTTGGTGGCCATGCCGCAGAGCTTCGAGGTGTCAACCGTGAGGAGGATCTGCTGGGCCAGGGGACCCGAAGGCGCAACCTTGGCGACCTCAGCCGGAAGCTCGACCGTGCGGCCGCAGGAATCCGTGAAGGTCCGTGTTGACGAGGCCTCTGCGGCAGACCCCACAGAGGAGGACGAGGCGTCATTGGCGCCTGTGGACGCCTGGTTGCCACAGGCGGCAAGCCCCCCGGTGATGCCCAGGCCCAACGCGCATGCAAGCGCTGAGGCAAAGCCCCTTCTCGTCATCTGATGCTGTCGTGTCATGTCAATCGATCTCCCTTCAGCCGTGACGGCTCGCGGCCCTCCCGCGAAGGCGCCGCCGCGGACGAACGCAAACACGAGACGGGGACGCAGGCGCGCGCCCTGTCGCCAAAGAGGGGGCTCACCAGCACGCCCATGCCGTAGAGGCCGCTCACACCCTCCGACGTAACCACCTCGGCAGGACTCCCCACCGCCGCCACCCTCCCGTCCGCAAGCGCGATCACGCTATCGGCGTAGAGGTAGGCCTGCTCGGGCTGGTGCGTGGAGAGAAGCACGGACCGGCCCTCGTCTGCCAGCGAGCGCACCAGCTCGAGCACGCGAGCGGTATTGCCGAAGTCGAGCGCACTCGTGGGCTCGTCCATCACGATGGAGCGGGCGTTTTGCGCCACCGCACGCGCCACGAGCACCAGCTGCTGCTGGCCTCCGGAAAGCCTCGTCACCACGCGATGGGCGAGGTCGGCGATGCCCACGCGCTCGAGGGCGTCCATGGCGCGTTCCTCGTGCTCGCGCCGGGGCGCCCGGAGCATGCCCATGTCTGTCCCGCAGGCCATGAGCACCACGTCGATGGCCTCGTAGTCAAAGGGTGCTGCGTGGGCCTGCGGTATGTAGGCCATCTCGCGCGCTCGCTCGCGCACTGAGAGACGCGCGACGTCGTGGCCGTTGGCCTCGATGCTTCCCCGGTAGTCGTCGCGCAGCCCCAAGACGCAACGGAAGAGCGTGGTCTTGCCTGCGCCATTGGGGCCAAGGACCGCGCCCAGGCAGCCATCGCCAAGGCTGAACGAGACGTCGTGGAGCACCTCTCGCTCGCCGTAGGAAAATGAGAGGTTCGAGACGTTGAAGCTCACGCCAGATGCCCCCTCACTTTTGCCTCCCCTTCGTGATGAGCCACAGGAAAAACGGGGCGCCCACGAATGCCGTGAGGATGCCGATGGGGATCTCCGCCGAGGTGGCAAGACGCGCGACGTCATCCACAACCAGGAGAAACGTGGCACCGAGCAGCATGGATGCGGGAAGGAGGTGTCGGTAGTCCGCCCCAACCAGCCCCCGGGCAAGATGCGGCACGACGAGTCCCACCCAGCCGATGATTCCCGTCACCGAGACGCCTGCTGCCGTCACAAGGGTGGCACAGACGATGGCCAGCGCCCGCACGCGCGGTGCATCCACGCCCATGGAGCGTGCCTCGTCGTCGCCCATGGTGAGGGCGTTGATGCGCCAGCGCAGCGCAAGGAGTCCGGCGTTGCCCGCGAGCATCGGGATGGCGACAAGGATGAGGTCTTGCGTGCGCGCGCTGGTGAGCGATCCCATGAGCCAAAACGTGATGGCCTGCAGCTGGGCGGACGGGTCTGCGACCAGCTTGGTGTAGGAGACGCTCGCCTGGAAAAGCGAGCTCACCATGACACCGGCAAGCACCGTGACCAGCACGCGGTTGCCCTTTGCCACGTGGCTGATGAAAAGCACGACCACGACGGAGAGCATGGAGAACACAAACGCGGAAATCGACGTTGCCAAAGAGCCCGCAGAGAGGAGAATGGCGAGGCAGGCGCCAAAGGCCGCGCCCTGAGACGCGCCCAGGAAGTCGGGGGACACGAGGGGGTTCTGGAAGATTCCCTGGAAGGAGGCACCGGCAGCCGCAAGCGAGCAGCCCACGGCAAGCGCAAGCACCACACGAGGAAGCCGCACGTTAAAGAAGAGCGTCTCCTGCTGCGTGGTCCATTCCCTTGTCAGGGGAAGCACGCGCCCCGCAATCATGCGAAAGACGTCCCCAACGGGTATTTCGAACCTTCCCAAGGCGAGGGAAAGCACCGTAGCCACCAGCATGGCTGCGGCAAGACACCACAGCACGCCGGCAGGATGCGAGCGCACCTCCGACCATCGCATGAAGCTGTACCTTCCTATCCTCGCACGCCCAAGGGCGCATCCTGCGTTATCCATTGGCATGGGCAACGACTGCCATGGTAGCGCTCCGAGGCACCGAGGATGCAAACTATTCGTACTTAGGCAAGACCATTTGTGTGTTCGGAGGGTTACGCCCGATGAGCGGCCGGCGTCGTTGGCGTCAGGGGGCGCGGTTGCACAGCGACTTTCATATGAAAGGGTCCCTACGGCTCCGACCCCCGCGCAAGGTCGAAGAGCCTCCGGTACAGCGCCAGTTCCCCCGGCGTGTCGATACTTGAGCGAAGCTCGACGCTCCCCGCCTGGGAATCCGAGGCAAGAAGCCCTGCCGCCCCGAGGCGGCGGCGGGTCTCTCGAGCCGTGCCCTCTCCCCCGTCGAAGAGTGCGACATCACCCATGACCTCGAGAATCTGGTCGCGAACCAGCGGATAATGCGTGCAGCCCAGCACCACCGAGTCAACCTTGCCACGCCACGGGCCAAGGTAGCGCTCGAGAAGCCCGCGAATCTGCGGTGACCCAGGGTCGCCCTTCTCGATGAGGTCTGCCAGCCCCACGCACGGCACCTCAATGACCTCGGAGTCTGTGCCCCAACGGTCCTCGAGGCGCTGGAACTTGCCCAGGCGAAGCGTTGCCGCCGTGGCCATGACCAAGATGCGCCTGTGCCGCGGCGCAAGCGTCGCCGGCTTGAGCGCCGGCTCCACGCCGATGATGGGGATTCCCGGGTACACCTCGCGAAGGGTCGGTGCCGCAACCGAAGTCGCGGTGTTACAGGCAATGACCAGTGCTTTTGCGCCTTCGTCCACCAATGAGGCAGCGGTGCGCCGCGAGAGCGCGAGGATCTCTTCGGGAGGCTTGTCACCGTAGGGGGCATGTGCGGAGTCGCCAAAGAAGACGAAGCGCTCGTGCGGCAGCTCGGCCACCAGGCGGCTCAGGATGGTAAGGCCGCCCACCCCTGAGTCAAACGCCCCTATGAAGCCGTCCCTCTCTGCGCCCATGCGTGCCTCCCCACGATACCTGCATGGAACCAGTATGCCACTCGCGACGGGTGACGTTGTGGCGTAGAGTTTTTGGCGCTGCGGCCACGAGCGGCCGCGCACGGCCATCCCAAGGAGGATCCATGGGCAACGCAGGCAAGAAGGTCAAGGTGCACTATGTTGGCACCCTCGATGACGGCACCAAGTTCGACTCGTCACGCGACCGCAACGAGCCGCTGGCATTCACGTGCATGGCAGGTCAGATGATCAAGGGCTTTGACGCTGCCGTCAACGAGATGTCCGTAGGCGAGACAAGACGCGTCCACATCCCTGCTGCCGAGGCCTATGGCGAGAGGCGCGAGGGCCTCGTGCAGACGCTTCCCGTCGCCATGATGCCCGGCGCCGAGCAGCTCTCCGTTGGCCAGCACGTGACGCTGTCCTCCCCCACCGGCCACCCCTTCCCTGCCGTGGTCGCAGCCAAGGATGATGCCAACATCACCTTCGACCTCAATCACGAGATGGCTGGCAAGGACCTCAACTTCGAAATCGAGCTGCTCGAGGTCGAGGGGTAGGCCTTCGGCACGACGTCAGGGCCCTCGTCGCGGCACGATACACGCTGGCGCCGAAAGGCCCTTTTCTTATGAGAAGCCCACGACAATCGACCCTCCGGCACCAAGCCGATGCCGGAGGGTCGATTTCCGTCAGGGACCGTGCGCCGGGGAGACACCCCTGGTGCACTCGCCCCCGCGTCTGCGTCCCTACTGCAGCCCAGGAACGTGCGGGATGGTATCGAAGCCCGCTTGGAGCTCCTCGTCGGTAGGGACGTGGTCCTCGAGCTCGCCCTTGTTGTACTTGTCGTAGGCCACCATGTCAAAGTAGCCGGTACCCGTGAGGCCAAAGAGGATGGTCTTCTCCTCGCCCGTCTCGCGGCACCTCTCGGCCTCGCGAATCGCCTGGAGAATGGCGTGCGAGCTCTCGGGTGCGGGCAGGATGGTCTCAAGCTTTGCGAACTTCTCAGCCGCTGCAAACACATCCGTCTGCTTCACGGCAACCGCTTCCATGTAGCCGTCGTGCTTGAGCTTGGAGACGATGGGGCTCATGCCGTGGTAGCGTAGGCCACCGGCGTGGTCGGGGCTGGGGATAAAGCCGTTGCCCAGCGTGTACATCTTGCAGAGCGGGCAGGTCTGGCCCGTATCGGCAAAGTCGTACGCATAGACGCCACGGGTAAGCGTGGGGCAGCTCGTGGGCTCGACGCCAACGAAGCGCGTGTCAGGATGCCTGCCGGTGAGCTTGTCGCGCATGAACGGGGCGATGAGGCCGCCGAAGTTCGAGCCACCGCCACAGCAGCCAATCACGATGTCCGGGTACTCGCCCAGCTCGCGAAGCGCCTCGTAGGATTCGAGCCCGATGATCGACTGGTGCAGGAGCACCTGGTTGAGGACGCTTCCCAGCTGGTAGCGGCCCTTGTTCTGGGGCACGTTGAGCGCACGCTCCACGGCCTCGGAGATGGCAGTGCCGAGAGAACCGGTGCACTCGGGGTCTGCGGCCAAGATCTTCTTGCCAGCCTCCGTAGTGGGTGAGGGCGACGGCGTGATGGTTGCGCCAAAGGTCTGCATCACACTGCGACGGAAGGGCTTCTGCTCGTAGGAGCACTTGACCATGAAGACGTCGAGGTCAAGGCCAAAGTGTGCGGCCGCCTCGGAGAGCGCGGTGCCCCACTGGCCAGCGCCCGTCTCGGTGGTGATGTTGGTGATGCCTTCGGCGTAGGCATAGTACGCCTGCGCCAGCGCAGAGTTCAGCTTGTGCGAGCCAGAGGTGTTGTTGCCCTCAAACTTGTAGTAGATCTTCGCAGGCGTGTCGAGCGCGCGCTCCAGGTTGTACGCACGGCAGAGCGGGCTGGGGCGATACACGCGATACATCTCCATGACCGGCTCGGGAATCTGAAAGTACGGGGTATCGTCGTCGAGCTCCTGCTCGCAGAGGGCGCGAGCAAAGACGGGCGCAATGTCGTCCACTGTGGCAACCTTGCCGTTGGGAAGCCTCATGGGCTCGGGCTTCTCGGGCATGTCGGCACGCAGGTTGTACCACGCGGCGGGAATCTGGTCCTCACGCAGGTAGATGCGGTAGGGATCCTTGGCTGCAGTGTCTTTTGGACTCATGGTGCGCCTTCCTTCCATATGCTTCCTGACAAAGTCGAGCTTGCGTGCCATGGCCTGCGCCGCGCAAAAGAAAAGGACCCCCGGAACATGTCCGAGGGCCCTTGTGCGTGCGTGTGCGCGGATGGCCATCGTCAGTCCGGGAGGGTCTCGGTCCTTGTCCACCACCACGCACCAGCGCACACGCGTGCGCCGAGAAGAGCGATGCCAGCGGAGAGGGACATGGGGGGATTCCTTCCTTGGGGTGACGATGTCAGAGACTCTATCAGATGTTTGTTGCGGCGATGTTACGCCCTTACGCCTCGCCGGGCATCTTCCACGCATGCTGGTCGGTATGCAGCAGCCTCTCCGCGCGCTCGGAGAGAGGCGCGCCCAGGTAGTCTCGGTAGACAGCCTGGATGGAGGGGTTCTCGTGGCTGCGCCGCAGCTTGGCCGTGCGGTCAAGCTCCCACAGCACGTCGCCACGGACACCCGCAAGCTCCTCGCCGTCGTGGATGGGAAGCCCGCCGCCACCGGAGCAGCCGCCCGGACACGCCATGACCTCGACGAAGTCGTAGGAGACCTCGCCGGCCTCGAGTGCATTGAGCAGGCGGTTTGCGTTGCCCAGGCCATTCGCCACGGCAACGCGCAGCGTGGTGCCCGCAATGTCGAAGCTGGCCTCCCTCCAGCCGTCGAGCCCGCGCACGTCCCTGAAGGCCTCGGCGTCGCAATTCTCGCCGCATACCAGATAGTATGCCGTTCGCAGGGCCGCCTCCATAACGCCGCCGGTTGCGCCAAAGATCACGCCGGCGCCCGTGGCCGTGCCAAGCGGCTGGTCAAAGTCGGTCTCGGCAAGCGAGAAGACATCGATGTGCTCGGCGCGAATCATGCGGTCAACCTCACGCGCCGTAAGCGAGACGTCCACGTCGGGGTCCCCGCAGGCATCGTTCATCACGGGTATATCGACCTCGGATTTCTTGGCCAGGCAGGGCATGATCTCCACGCAGAAGATGCGGCGCGGGTCTACACCCAGAAGCTCTGCGTAGTAGCTCTTGGCTATGGCGCCAAACATCTGGCCGGGCGACTTTGAGGTAGAGAGTTGGCCGGTGAAGCGGGGGTGGCGTGCCTTGCAGTAGCGCACCCAGCCGGGGCAGCAGCTCGTGAACATGGGAAACCTCACGCCCTCGGGGTGCCTGAGGTGCTCAACCAGCTCGGAGCCCTCCTCCATGATGGTGAGGTCGGCCGAGAAGTCCGTGTCAAAGACGTAGTCAAAGCCCATGCCCTTGAGCGCGGTCACCAAGCGCTGGGCCGTGGCCTTCTCGCGCGGCAGGCCAAACGGCTCGCCCCAGGCCGCACGCACGGCAGGCGCAACCTGCACCACGACAATCTTGTCGGGGTCTGCCAAGGCATCGAAGGCGCGGTCGGTGTCATCGCGCTCGCGCAGGGCGCCTGTGGGGCAGTGGGTGATGCACTGCCCACAGAGGGCACAGTCCGAGTCCTCGATGAGGCCGCCCCCACGCACGCCCACACAGGTGTGGCTCGAGCGGTTGGTGAGGTCCCAGATGCCCTCGGCCTGGACCTTCTCGCACACCTGAATGCAGCGCAGGCAGTTGATGCACTTGTCATTGTTGCGAATGAGCGGGAAGTCCTGGTTCCACGGCTGGTGAGGCAGGTGCTTGGCGTAGGGCAAGCTCGTGATGCCGAGGTCGTTGGCAACCGTCTGCAGCGCGCAGTTGCCAGAGCGCACGCAGCTCGTGCACTCGGAGTCGTGCTGCGAGAGGAGGAACTCTACGTTGGCCTTGCGAGCCACGCGCACCTTGGGACTGTTGGTGCGCACCACCATGCCGTCAAGCACAGTGTTGTTGCAGGCGGCAACCAGCTGGTCGATGCCCCCGATCTCGACCACGCATGCCCTGCACGCACCTATCTCGTTGATGTCGCGCAGGAAGCACAGGGTTGGAATGTTGATGTCGACAGACTTGGCCGCATCCAAGATGGAGGTGCGCTCCGGAACCGTGGCCTGCTTGCCGTCGATGGTAAGGGTTACCACTGCTCGATCCTCCCTCCACGGAACGCGCCAAAGCCAAAGTGGTCGCACCTCAGGCACCTCGATGCCTCCTGGTGGGCCTCTTCCTCGGTGAGACCGTCCTCGATGAGGTCAAAGTCACGCTTGCGGTCCTCGGCCTCACGCAAGGTCATTTCGCACCTGGCGCAGCTCGTCTTGCCCTTGAACTGCACGGGAGGCAGATCCACGTCGAGTGTGACCTGGTGATTGAAGCCCAGGTAGTTGTCGATGTTGCCTGCGGCCACCTTACCGGCGTTAACGGCACGGATGACCGTGGCGGGACCGCTCTGGCAGTCGCCGCCCGAGAAGACGCCGTCCATGCCGGGCACGACGGAATCCGCCCCCACGTCAATGCGGCCGCGCCTGCATGGCACGCCCTGCTCCTCAAAGGGGCCAGACTCGATGGCCTGGCCAATGGCCACCACCACACGCTCGCAGGGAATGACCTCCTCGGGAGCATCTGCCTCGCGCGGAGCGAAGCGCCCGCGAGAGAGCCCACCGATGATCTGCCGCTGCACGCGCAGGCCGGTCACGTAGCCGCCCTCCGACTCGATGGCGATGGGTGCATGGAGTTCGAGAAGCTCGCAACCCTCGGCCTTGGCACCTGCGATCTCCTCGTCCTGAGCGGTCATGTCGGCAACGCGGCGGCGATAGACGATCGTGACCTTCTTGGCACCCAGGCGAATTGCCGAGCGCGCAACGTCCATGGCCACATTGCCGCCGCCAATCACGCAGACGCGTTCCTGGCTAAAGTCCGGGCGGGCCTCATCACCCAAGGCGCGCAGCATCTCAACCGCGGAGAGCACGCCCACGGAATCTTCGCCAGGAAGCCCCAGCTTGCGGTCGAGGTGCGCGCCAATGGCAAGGTAGACGGCATCGTAGTCTGCACGAAGCGCCGCAAGGTCATCGACCTTGGAGTCACGGTTGACCTTAATCCCGCAGTCCAAGATCCACTTGATCTCGGCGTCAAGGCGCTCGTGCGGCAGGCGGTAATTGGGGATGCCGTAGCGCAGCATGCCGCCCAACTTGTGACGGGCCTCGTAGATGGTGACATCGTGGCCCATGACCGAGAGGTAGTACGCACACGAGAGGCCCGCAGGTCCGCCACCCACAACGGCCACGCGCTTGCCGGTCTTCTCGGCCATGCCAGGGCGGTAGTCCGACTCCATGTGGTCGACGGCATAGCGCTTGAGGCCGCGGATGTTCATAGGGTCGTCCACCATGCCGCGACGGCAGTTCATCTCGCAGGGATGCTCGCACACATAGCCGCAGACCAGGGGCAGTGGGTTGTCCTTGCGGATGAGCCGCACGGCGTCTGCGTAGCGGCGCGCCTCCACCAGGCTGATGTAGCCGGGGATGTCCACACCCGCCGGGCAGCCGGAAACACAGGGCACAAGCTGGCTCTGCGTAAAGCCACAGGCGCGCTTCTGGACGTGGTGCTCGAAGTCGTCGCGGAAGCCGCGGATGGCCGTAAGCGCCATGTCACCGGCCTCGTAGCCAATGGCGCAGTCGGCCGAGAGGTAGATCGTGCGAGCCGTACGCTCGATAAGGTCAAGCGTGTGCTCGTCGGCACGGTTCTCCAGGACGTCGTTCAAGAGGTCCGAGAGCGCTCGCAGCCCAACGCGACAGGGGGTGCACTTACCGCAGCTCTGCGTAGCGCACATGTTGACATATGCCGCGGTGAACTCCACCGGGCAGGGAGCGAGCGAGCTTACCGCAAGGCGCCTTCCCAGTGCCTCGTGCAGGCCGTCCATCACGGCCTGGGCCTCGCTCCGCTCCATCACGTGAAGCCTAGCCATATGTTCCTCTCCTTGTCGTGGACGCCCACCAGGTCCCCACCCGGCAGGGCACATAACGTTTCTAGTCTCACGGTTGACGGGACTCTTTGATTCGCCAATCCGCAAGCGGTACAAAGAAAGGGGTGGACGCGTTGCCCACCCCCTCTACATGGTGTTTTCTTGTCGGTACGCGCACGTGCAGAAGAAGCCAGTGCACGCCAAAATGCGAGAAGACCTATGCGTGCGCGAGTGCCTGCTCAACGTCTGCGACGAGGTCATCGGTACCCTCGATGCCACAGCTCATGCGAACCGTCGCGGGAGAGATGCCGGCTGCAACCAGCTCGTCGTTGGTCATCTGGCGGTGCGTCGAGGACGCTGGGTGCAGACAGCAGCTGCGAGCATCGGCCACATGGGTTTCAATCGCAAAGACGCGCAGCCCGGCCATGAAGCGCTCCGCCGCCTCGCGACCGCCTGCGACCTCAAAGCTCACCACGCCACAGCTGCCGTTGGGCAGGTACTTCTCGGCAAGATCGTGGTACGGGTCTCCCGGAAGATCCGGATAGCGCACAAATGCCACCTTGTCGCTCTTGGAGAGGAACTCCGCGACCGCGCGGGCGTTCTTGCAGTGCTGCGGCACGCGCACATGCAGGCTCTCGAGGCCGAGGTTGAGGTAGAAGGCGTTCTGGGGGCTCTGGATGGAGCCAAAGTCACGCATGAGCTGCGACGTTGCCTTGGTGATGTAGGCCCTCGCCTGGCCGAACTTCTCGGCATAGACAATGCCGTGGTAGGACTCGTCCGGCGTGGTAAGGCCCGGGAAGCGCTCGGCGTTGGCCATCCAGTCAAACTTGCCCGAGTCGACAATGGCACCGCCCACGCCTACGCCATGGCCGTCCATGTACTTGGTGGTGGAGTGGGTCACGATGTCGGCACCCCATTCGATGGGACGGCAGTTGATTGGCGTGGGGAAGGTGTTGTCCACGATGAGGGGCACGCCATGCGCATGTGCAGCGGCGGCGAACCTCTCGATATCGAGGACAGCCAGTGCCGGGTTGGCCACGGTCTCGCCAAAGACGCACGTGGTGTTGGGGCGAAAGGCCGCATCGAGCTCCTCGGGGGTGCAGGTGGGCTCGACGAAGGTGCACTCTATGCCCATCTTGGCCATGGTGTGGGCAAAGAGGTTGAAGGTGCCCCCGTAGATGGTGGAGCTTGCCACCACGTGCCCACCCGCCTCGCAGATGTTGAAGACGGCAAAGAAGTTGGCTGCCTGGCCGGAGCTGGTGAGCATGGCCGCGGTGCCACCCTCGAGCGCAGCGATCTTTGCCGCAACATGGTCGTTCGTGGGGTTCTGGAGGCGGGTGTAGAAGTAGCCCGAATCCTCCAGGTCAAAGAGGCGGCCCATCGCGTCGGAGGTGTCGTACTTGAAGGTGGTGGACTGGATGATGGGCACCTGGCGCGGATCGCCGTTGCCCGGTGTGTAGCCCGCTTGCACGCAGCGGGTCTCGATGCTCATATCGCTCATTGGGTCTCCCGTCTTCCGTTGCCCATGGCACGCCGTGGTGACGCGCCTAGACCATCTCTTCTGGGTGGAACACCTCGTCGAAGCGCTCGGGACTGAGAAAGCCCAGCGCCACGCAGGCGTCGCGCAGACTCATGCCCTCATCGAAAGCCTTGTGAGCCACCTTCGCTGCGTTCTCGTACCCAATGTAGGGGTTGAGGCAGGTAACCAGCATGAGGGAACGGTGCAGGTTCTCGTCCATGCGTTCCCGAATCGCAACAATGCCCGAGGCGCAGCGCGCATCGAAGGAGCGAATGGCATCCGAGAGGAGCCTCGTGGACTGCAGGAAGTCGTGCGCAATGACCGGCATGAAGACGTTGAGCTCGAAGTTGCCCTGGCTCGCCGCAAAGCCAATGGTGGCGTCGTTGCCCATGACCTGCACGGCAACCATGGTCACCGCCTCGCACTGCGTGGGGTTGACCTTGCCGGGCATGATGGAGCTTCCCGGCTCGTTAGCGGGGATGCGTATCTCTCCCAGGCCACAGCGCGGGCCCGATGCCAGCCAGCGTACGTCGTTGGCGATCTTCATCATGCCGGCGGCCAGCGTGCGCACCGCCCCATGCGCAAACGAGACAGCATCCTTGCCAGAAAGTGCCGCGAACTTGTTTGGCGCCGAGACAAACGGCATGTCCGTGAGGCGAGCCACCTCGGCGGCGACAGCCGTGCCGAATCCCACGGGCGCGTTGAGGCCAGTGCCCACCGCAGTCCCGCCAAGGGCCAGCCGATACAGCCCCGGCAGCGCAGCCAAGAGTTGCTCGCGGGAATCCTCGAGGAGGCCACGCCAGCCAGAGACCTCCTGGGAGAAGGCGATGGGCACAGCGTCCTGCAGGTGGGTGCGGCCGCACTTCACGATGCCCGCGCTTCTCTCCTCTAGGTCGCGCAGTGTAGCGATGAGCCGGTCAATCGCGGGGACGAGGTCCTGCGTGATGGCCATGGCCGCAGCGATGTGGAGCGCTGTGGGGAAGGTGTCGTTGGAGCTCTGGCTCATGTTCACGGTGTCGTTGGGGTGCAGGCGCCGCTCGCCGGCAAGGGCGTTGCCGCGATTGGCAATGACCTCGTTCACGTTCATGTTGGACTGCGTGCCCGACCCCGTCTGCCAGACCACCAGCGGGAACTGGTCGTCGAACTTGCCGGCGAGAATCTCGTCAGCCGCCTGGGCAATAAGGTTGGCGTCCTTCTCGTCCAGGCGGCCCAGCGACGCATTTGCCAGGGCGGCCGCCTTCTTGAGCACTGCGAACGCATGGATTATCTCGCACGGCATGCGCTCGGTGCCTATGGGGAAGTTCTCGTGGCTTCGCTGGGTCTGGGCGCCCCACAGGGCATCCGCGGGGACCAGCACCTCCCCCATCGAGTCATGCTCGCAGCGATACTCCATGCGCTGATGCCTCCTATTCTGCGGGCCCCTCGGAAGAGGCGTCATCGGGCATGTCGGCCGGCACGCTATCGGCAACCTCGGTTTTGGACCCGACGTCAGCCGTCGCGGACTCGGACTCGGCATCGGCCTCGGGCTCCTCGGCGGCCTCGCGGCGCCTCATGCCCGACACGATGGCCGAGACGACCTCGCTCTGGTCGCGCCCGGCCACACCAAGGTCGGCACGCACGCCGCGGAAGCGAGGGCTGTGGCGGAACTCGTCGGCAAGGGAGGCGTTGGTGCGGGCGTTGCAAAGGGCTCCCAGGTCACGCTGAATCTCGTCCATGTACTGGCTCATCTGAGCGCGCTCGTCGCCCAACACCACGCCCAGGCGATTGGCAACGTAGTGGAGCTCCTTGGCGTCGCGGCGGGCGTCGTAGACGGCGTTGGGACTAGAGAGGTCAAGCCCAAAGAGCGCCTGGTCGAGGGTGTCAAGCTCCTCGTCAAAGCGGGACTTCAGGTCGTTCTCGCCCAAGCCGTGCGCAAGCACGGACTTCTTCCAGCGAAAGCGTGAGAGATCCTCCACCAGGGCACCGAGCTTCTTGGCCAGCCCCTTCTTGCGCACCAGCTCCATGAACGAGCTGCACTCGAGCTTGCGCTCGTGAGCGCAGGCAACGGGAAGCAGGCTGTTCTCGCCCAGCTCGCCCGACTCCACAAGGTCATCGACGGTCTGGGAGAAGATGTCGATACCGCGCAGGCGCGCGGTGGTGTCAAGGAGGTTGCGCAGGACCTTGTCGGCACGCTCTGCCTGCTTCTTTGGCTCCCAGGGAGAGAGGAACGAGACGAGCGAGCGAAGCCTGCGCACGTCCATGCGGAAGTCGCGGAGAGCATCGACGTCATCTGGGTTGTTGAAGAAGGACTCGGCGCCGGCAGAAAGCTCGCCGGCAGATGCGATGACCTCGCCCTCGATGGAGACGAGCGAACCCCAGGCGCTGGACTTGGGGCCGTCGACAAACCAGAGGGGCGATGCGGGCGTTGGCAAGGCTGGCACCTCCGCCGCCTCGCCCGTGGGAGCGGACGGCCGTGGCAGCTCGATGGCAAGCGCGGCACCCTTGCTGAGCTTGATGGGAGAGCCCAGAAGCTGCGTTGCAATGGTGTCGAGCGAGGGAACGTGGCCAACGACCACCACGGTATTCTCGGGCGTGGTAGCAAGTTGCGCGAGAATGGCGTCTGCGTCCTGGTCATAGAGGGTCTGGTCGACCTCAATGCCGTCGACACCCAAGGCGGTTGCGACCACCTGTGCCGTCTGCATGGCCCGAATCGCGGGACTCGACCATACGTTCAC
Organism: Tractidigestivibacter sp.; assembly: GCF_057241865.1. Lineage (NCBI taxonomy): Bacteria > Bacillati > Actinomycetota > Coriobacteriia > Coriobacteriales > Atopobiaceae > Tractidigestivibacter > Tractidigestivibacter sp. The sequence continues at coordinate 5,037 of NZ_DBHHPX010000033.1, read as the reverse complement.
GTCGTCATAGTCATCGAGCAGCGAGAACGTGCGCGGGTACGCAATCTCGAGGGCGTGCCTGCCGTCTGGCGTGAGCTCGCGGCAAAGGTCCGACGAGCCATCCCGTGCATTCTCAGCCTTGCCGTGCCGTACGAGAACAAGGGTCCTGACCATGAGATAACCTCCGCAGATGCAACGCTTACACCTACATGAATGCCAACCAACAGCGTGGGCTCTCCCCGCCCATGAGGCTTTAGCATAGCAGTCTGCCGTGGCATTGGCGTTAACTGGCGGGCTCGGCGGTCGACCGACGGGGACAGACGCGATTCGCCTGCTTGGCTCAAAGCGCACAGATGGATAACATAACGGTGGTCCTGCATTTTAACGATTGGGAAACCACCCAAAACGCAGTTTTGCTATCATAAAGGCGCAATCTTGAGCAAAAAATGAGGGGAGCGGTCAAATGAATCGGGAAACGGTAACCGCGCACAGCAAGAACCTCGGCAAGGACATGAGCATCCGCGTCTATGGAGAGTCCGGATGGCCCATCATCGCATTTCCCATCCAGGATGCCATGAGCGACTGCTACGAGCAGTTCGGTATGGTCGACGCGATGAAAGACTACCTCGAGAGCGGAAAGGCACAACTCTTTGTCCTCGATTCTGTCGACGCTGAGGGCTGGTCGGACCGCGGGGGCGACAACATCCTGCGCGTCAAGGTGATTGAGGCCTTCTACAACTACGTGTGCGAGGAGGTCGTCCCCTTCGTGCACGAGCGCAATGGCTCAGACCTGCGCCCGCTTACGATGGGCTGCTCGCTGGGCGCCACCCACGCACTCGTGGCGTTCCTGCGTCGCCCGGACCTCTTCCAGGGCGTCATCGCGCTCTCCGGTGGCTACGACGCGCAGTTCTTCTTCGGCGACTGGATGAACACCACTCTATACTTCAACTCCCCTGTGCACTTCCTGCCCAACACGCCGCACGACCATCCCTACATTGGTCTCTACAACAGGCGCGAGATCGTGCTGTGCTGTGGCCAGGGCGCCTGGGAGGAAGAGGGCCTGCGCACCGAGCACATCGTGGATGACGCCTTCCGCGCACTGGGCGTGAACGCCTGGTGCGACTACTGGGGCTCCGACGTCGACCATGACTGGCCGTGGTGGCAGAAGCAAATCCAGTACTTCCTCCCCTACGTACTCGATGAGGCTGAGAAGTACCGCGCCGAGGAGGTTGCCGAGGCCGCCAAGAACACCCCGGCAAAGCCCCTGACTGAGAAGAAGCCTGCAGGCACCAAGGCCACGCGCACGTCTCGCGCAAAGACGACGGGCACCGCAAGGAAGGCACCTGCCGCAAAGGCGGAGCCCAGGACCGCAAAGGCATCTGCAGCCAAGGCTGAGCCCAAGGCGACAAGCAAGGCAGCCCCCAAGTCTGCGGCCAAAAAGGCCGAACCCAAGGCTTCCGCTGCGACTGCAAAGGCCAAGGCTGCCGAGGCGAAGCCCGCTGCGAAGGCCGCACCCAAGGCGACTGCCAAGCCTGCGGCCAAGAAGCCTGCTATCGCGAAGGCCAAGCCCGAACCCAAGGCCACTGCCGCCGCGAAGGCTGAGCCCAAGGCCCCTGCGACTGCAAAGGCCAAGGCTGCTCCCAAGGCCAAGGCTGCAGCCACCAAGCCTGCCGAGGAAAAGCCTGCAGCCGCAACCAAGGCTCCCGCGAAGAAGACAACGCGCACGCGCAAGTCGACTCACTAGCGGCACGGATCAAAGCACATACGAGGCGAGGCTGGGGCCACCCCCGCCTCGCCTTTCTTGTATGTCTCGTCGTCGCCCTTCTGGGCCTCGCGCAGGCCCGTTTGGCAAAAGTTCGTTGTTGTGAGTACGCACAATGTAGGATTTCTGACAAAGTGGCCCTTCCCTGGGGCCAGCCTGGCAGAAAAGTAAGGTCTAGCGTACGCACAACTATCATTTTCTGACGAGGCTCCTGCGTTTGCCCAGTTGGTCGCCTGAGCCGTGTCAGAACTTGAGGGTTGTGGGTACGCATGACCCTCAAGTTCTGCCAGATTGGCTCTCCCGGGGCCGTCCATTGGCGAGAAAGTCCAGATATGCGTACGCACGAACCCCATCCTTTGCCCGAAGGCCCGTCCGGCATGCCCCTACGACGAACTCCACACGCAGTATTGCTCATACTCGATGTTGGACCCCACCTGCCGCGCGTTTACGCGCACCGAAAGGCTCCCGTCAGCAGGGACCTCGCACGTAACTGTGGCGTTGGGACTCCAGTCCTGCAGCACGCTGGTCACGTTGCCGCCCTCATCACACAGGCAAAACTGGTACTCCACCTGCACACTCGTACCCGTGTACGGCGTTGCCTCCAACGTAGCCACACCGTTTTCCACCGACCCGTCAAGCGTCACGGCCGATATGTAGTCAATGGACGCCAGGTAGTCCGACCAGTCCTCGTACGAGTAGGACATCTCCGATGCGTCCTCACCGGCATCAAGCTGCTGGAGATACTCCGCAAACACCGCAGAGAACTCCTCTGCCCCCGCAGCATTGAGGTGCTCGCCGTCCCCGAAGTCCTCGGCTGTAGGTGCATAGTGGCTGCGCTTCAGGAGGTTGGCGTCGAGAAACACGCAACCCGAAGACTCGACCAGGTTGCGCATCCTTGTCATCTGCTCAGGGTACGCATTGCCATAGTTGAGCACGTTGAACGCCGGCCGCGGCGTGACCACAACCACGAGCTGCACGTTATTCTCGCGGCACAGGTCGATGATTTTCTGCATCATGGCCATGTTGTCATCGGTGAAGTCCCCAATCGGGTGGCTCGTGGTAGACATGAGGGACTTTGCCTTGGTCGTGTCGAGCAGGTATTCGTAGTTGCCGTATCCCTTGCCAACGTAGGAATAGGCCGGCTCACGTACCTCTGCGGCATCTATTGGCGTCATGGTCATACGCTGCTCAATATTGCTGGCAATACCGCTGAGTCCGCCTTTCACGTGCAGGATCGTCCACGGGAAGAGAAGGTCGAGGCATTTTGCATCGAAGAAGAACTCGGGGTCCGTAAGCATGCCCGCATAGTCGCAAAGCGCCTTGGGCAGCGACTCGTAGCTGGCCTTGGCCTGGATGTAGCTGACACTGGAGTTATCCCCAGCCCCAAGCGACATGGTCTCGTAGTCAAGTCCCAAAATCACGCGGCTCACCTTGTGGTCCGCGATGGCCTCGCTCACGGCCAGATAGCTTAGCGAGAGCGGCTGGGCTGGCGACGCAAGCGTAAAGGAGCTCGTGCCCAGCTCATCATCCAGGACATTGGGGTCGAAGGAGCGCTGCGCCGTGGAAGAGCCAACGATCACGGCATCTATGTCCTGATCGGCGGCCGCACTGTACTCCGACCACACGACCTCGCTCAGAGAGCCGTACGGAAAGAGCGCATAGGTGAGAAGGACGTCTATGCCCACGACAATGGCAACCACCACGAGGGTCTCGACGATGCGCCTCAATGCGCTGCGCGGCCCTTGGGGGGCGTGTTCCTCCGTTTTTCTCGATGACACCGAAGACCCTCCTCTGGCATGCGTGGCTGGCACCAAAACATGGCACCCCAGCCTAGTGCGGCATCCGCTGCATGCAGTAGCGCTCGTAGTCCGCGGTCGAGCCCACCTGCCGCGCGCACACCATGACCTGGCCCCGAGCCCCGTCTGGCACCTCGCAGCTGTCCGAGCTGCTCCAGTCCTGGACGACCGTCTTGCTGCCATCCTCGCCAACGAGCAGGAACTGGTACTCGACCTGGACGTCCGTGCCCGTGTAGGCTTGGGCGGTAACCGTGGCAGAGCCATTGTCGCCCACGTCAAGTCTCGAGACCACGGCAGAGATCTGGTGAATGGAGGCCAGGTATTGGTCCCAATGGTCGTAGGAGTACGAGAGTGACCCTTCGTCCTTTCCCGCATCGAGCCCCTGGAGGATGCTCGCAAACGCCTGCGAGAAGCGGGCGGCTCCGTCGTGGTTCAGGTGCTCGCCGTCACCAAAGTCTGTGTCCTGGGGGGCGTATACCTCGGAGCGCAGGAGGCTGGCGTCCACAAAGGTGGCCCCGTTCTTCTCGACTACCTGCTGTAGCCGCGACATCTGCTCGGGGTACGCATCGCCGTAGGCAAGCACATTGAAGGCCGGGCGCGGCGTGGCCACGACCACGAGCTCAACGCCATTCTCGCGGCAGAGCTGGGCAATGTTGGCCACCTGATCGAGGCAGGTCTGCTTGAACTCGCTGAAGCCATGAATGGACACAGAGGCGTCCTCGTGTGCGCGAGAGTAGTCGATGACGTTGTCGTAGTTGCCGTATCCCTTGCCGTAGTAGGTCCAGCCTCCGTTTACCACCCGCGCCGCCGCGAGGGTATCGTCGCCGCTCAGGCGCTCGCGCACGTTTGCAGCGATACTCTCGCGGTTGAGCTTCACGTGGTTGTACCCCCAGGGGAAGAGCGCACACAGTGAGTCCGACCTGCCGACGAACGCGGGGCTCACGAGGAGCTCCCAGTAGTCCGCCACGGCCTGGGGGAGGGGCTCGCCATCCATCTTGGCACGGGCGAAGGCCACGTGCGAGCCGGCCCAGTTGTCATACGAGAGGGACTCGTAGTCCACGCCTAGAATCACCCGACGCACGTGGTGGTCCTCGATGGCCTGCCTGGCCGCGGTGTAGGAGTCGTCGAGCGGCTGGGCGGGCGTTGCCATCGAGAAGGTGCTGGTGCCAAGCGCCGCGTCGAGGACGCCCGGGTCGAGGGCGCGCTGGGCGGTCGAGGAGCCCACCACCACGGTGTCGATGCCCTCCCCCGCCGCGCGGTACTCCTTCCACATGACGCTCGAGAGCGAGCCGTACTGCTCGAGGGCAAACGAGCAGATCGCATCCACCGCCACAATGACGACAAGCACAACGAGCGTCTCCACGACTTTCCTGCGCAGGCTGCGTGGGACAGGGGTGCCGGAAGTTGGGCTGCCGCCATCGGCAATAGGGATCTCTTCAGCACGTTTCTCGCTAGAAGTTCGCATACATGAACCCCCCGGAGGCGTTCTGGGTGAGGAAG
>NZ_DBHHPX010000032.1:0-30219 GCF_057241865.1 Tractidigestivibacter sp. | reverse complement strand
CTTCTCGGCGCAGACATCACTCGCCTGTGCTACCCACTAGAAACGCGGAAGAGCCCTTTTTTTGGCGTCCGCATGGGGGCATGTGTGGTTGGGCGCTGTAGTTTCCGCCGTATTTGTGGCACGAGCAGGATAGAACCGGACTGGCATTGGCCCGTGTGCTCGCCGTGCGATTGTCATCTGGTTACCAACGGGCGTGGCCTCCTGCACAAAAGTGCCGTAGCGCTGGAAAATTGGGATGCTCATGCACAAAACCGGCCTATCGCGGGACCTTTTTGTGGTCATAGTATCAATTATTGAACTATTATTACATAGTTTTGCATAATTTACACAGAAAATGTGTAAATGTGCATACTGTGATTACATCTTTGATATTCACGCAAAACAATTCCCCTCGATAGGCCAGTTTTGTGCATGGGAACGAGAATTTCCCTTCGATAAAGCGTTTTTATGCACAGCGGGGAGGCGCGGAGGGCAGTGAGGGACCCGCGCTGCATGTTTGGCCCCCTCGGTGCAAAATCGTCGCTCGTGGTCTGCCTTTTCGAACCCTGACACCAATCGGGGGATGACATATCACGGGCGAACGATTTGCGAGGCGGATAGAGAAACAGGGTACGAGCGAATGCTCTGCATACTCCTGACGGTCTCAGAAGAGACCCGCTTGGCTTGGGCCAGGGCATCCCTTCGGTGCCACAGATGTGTGTAAAATGTGTAGAACACTAATAATAATATTAATTACCATTAATAGAAGACCTCTCCTGTGGGATAGTGATTACAGTAAGTAAGAATAAGTACTAATAAAGACATTACACAGGAGAAGATTATGGAAACCAAGCTTAACCACCTTCTTGCCAACATTACCGTCGAGTATCACAAGTTGCAGAACCTTCACTGGTACATTGCTGGAAGCGACTTCTTCCAGGTTCACGCCAAGCTTGAGGAGCTCTACGATTCCCTGCTCCCCATCATTGACGATGTTGCCGAGACCATCCTTCAACTGGGAGGCAAGCCCATCGCAAGCATGAGCGAAGTCCTCTCCATGGCAAGCATCAAGGAACGCAACGATGCACCTGTGCGTAGCACAGAGGTCTTCCAGATTGTCCTTGCAGACTTCTCGGCGCTTCTCGACGAGGTCACTACAATTAAGGTTGCCGCAGACAACGAGAGCAACCACCTGGTGAGCGCCCTCATGGACGATTACATCGCGAGCCTCTCCAAGGCGATCTGGATGATTCGCCAGTATCGCGCCTAAGCGTCATACGCAGTGCCACAACCCCGCAGGGTCGAGTTTCTCGGCCCTGCTTTTGTATCTCTGGTGATTCAGCGTCAGGCTTTGGGTATAGAGAAAAAGGTCAGGCACCTGATATCTGATTTCCAAATGGTTAGCTATCGGAATTCCCTGCGCGTAAGTAGTAATTCCGATTGTTACACTAGGAAAAGAGTGACATCCTGCTGAGCTGCCCTGGGGAGGGGTAGAGGGGGATTGTCGCATCACCAAAAGAGAGGGGAGACTCCAATGAAGTCACTCAAGAGCACTTCCGTGAGCCGTCGCCAGGCAATCCGCCTTGGCCTTGGCAGCGCTGCCGCTGCAGGTGTTGTTGCGCTTGCCGGCTGCACCGACACCAGCTCCAATACTACCAGCACGTCTTCCTCATCTTCGTCGAGCACGGACTCCGCTGCCTCGACCCAGATTGACAAAGAAGCCTTCGACAGCCTGCTCGCTGCCGGTGACGTTGCCGATGACGCAGCGGTCTCCTCGAGCGCTTGGGCCAAGAAGGTTAAGGACGCCGGAACGTTCCGTCTGGGTGGCGTTCAGACCTCCACGCTCTTTGCTTCACTTGACGAGACAGACAACAAGCTCCGTGGCTTCGATGCTGGCCTTGCGCAGCTGCTCGTCCGCTACATCCTAGGCGACGAGTCCAAGTACGACTTTACCAAGGTGACGTCTGACACGCGGGAGTCTGTCCTTCAGAATGACCAGGTCGACGCCGTCTTCGCTACCTACTCCATCACCGACAAGCGCAAGGAGGTCATCTCCTTCGCTGGTCCGTACTATTCCACGCGACAGGGCATCCTTGTAACCGCTGACAACACCGACATCAACTCTGTCGATGACCTTGCGGGCAAAACCGTGGCCGCGCAGTCCGGCTCCACTGGCCCGAGCATCCTTGCCGAGTACGCACCTACCGCGACAGTCCAGGAGTTCAGCACCGACGAGGAGGCCCGCACGGCCCTTGAGCAGGGTCGCGTTGACGCCTACGTCATCGATGCAACCATGCAGATGAGCTCCATCGTCAAGAACCCTGGCAAGTACCGTCTCGTCGGCGATTCCTTTGGTCCTGAGGACCCCTACGGCATTGGTCTGCCGCTCGACTCCGATGGGGTCGCCTTCGTAAACACCTGGCTCAAGAAGATCGAAGATGAGGGCACCTGGGCTAAACTCTGGAAGATTTGCATCGGTGACCGCACGGGCATCGATGCCGTTCCCGAGCCGCCCGCGATTGGTGCCTAACGCCAGGCAACATCTGGTCTGGGCCCTCTGCGTCGCATGGCGCAGGGGGCCTTGGCTGGTATTTGGAGAGGGGGAGCCTTGAGCATCTCGGAGTTGCTGTCTGAGTATGGGGACATGTATGTCCAAGCGCTTCTCGGCACATGGTGGATGTCGCTTGTATCGTTTGTCTTCGCCATGCTACTGGCGCTCATAGTGACCGTGTTTCGCGTATGCCCCATCAAGCCTCTGCGCGTCGTTGGCGACCTCTACGTGCAGGTATTTCGCAACATCCCTGGCGTCTCGCTCCTCATCATCCTGGTGTATGCCCTGCCGTACCTGAAGATCGTGATGAACTACAGGCTCTGCGTGATTGTGACGGTGATTCTGGTTGCCTCGGCCTTTGGGTCGGAGAACTTCATGAGTGGTATCAACACCATTGGCGTGGGGCAGATCGAGGCCGCGCGCTCGCTTGGCATGGGGTTTGGCAAGATGCTGCGCCTTGTGGTAATTCCGCAGGCTCTACGCTCGGCCGTGCTTCCCATGACCAACCTCGCCGTTGCCGTACTGCTCACCACCGCCCTCGGCTCCCAGGTCCCGTTGTCACCGCCCGAGCTCACAGGCCTCGTCTCCTACATCAACACCCGTACCGTCGGCGGCATTCTCCCCTTTGTGATCTCGGCAGTGCTCTACGCGGGTACGGCATTCGTGATCGGCGTGATTGGCAACGCCATTGACAAGAAGGTGAGGATCGCCCGATGAGCGCAACCAAGTCGACTTCAATGCGTGATGCGCTGTACGAGCCCCCCGGTCCTCGCATGCGCGGACGAATCCGGCTCTGGACGGCCATCTCGCTGGTGCTTGTCGTTGTAGGCGTTGGCCTTATCATCCGGCGCTTCTACGTTACCGGACAGCTTGCCCCACGCTATTGGGAGCTCTTTGCACGACCCACCACGTGGGTATTCTTGGGCCGCGGGTTTCTCGGCACCATTGAGGTCTCTCTCACGGCGGGTCTTATCGCCATCGTGCTGGGCTTCCTTCTCATGCTGGGACGCATGAGCTCCTCTCGCGTGCTTTCCGGCATCTGCCGCGTAATCATCAACTTCTTCCGCGGCGTGCCGAGCCTCCTTCTCATCTACTTCTTCTTCCTGGTGGTTCCCACCTATGGCGTGAAGATGAGTTCGTTCTGGATGATTACGCTGCCGGTGGGCCTCGCTGCCTCCGGAGTGCTTGCTGAGGTTTTCCGCGGGGGCATGAACGCCGTTCCCAAGGGGCAGTCCGAGGCTGCGTACTCGCTGGGCATGCGCAAGATGAAGGTCACGATGAAGATCGTGTTCCCGCAGGCCGTACGCTACGTGATTCCTTCGCTTATCTCGCAGCTTGTGGTCGTTGTGAAGGACACGACGGTTGCCTATGTGGTGAGCTTCCCCGACATGCTACAGAACGCACGCGTACTCATCACCAACTACGATGCGCTCGTTTCGGTGTACTTTGTGGTGGCGATTCTCTACATCCTTGTGAACTACGCCATCAACCACCTTGCAGTCTCGATGGCGCGCCGCTCCGGCACGAACATCATTTCTCGTACGAACGAGAATCCCGTCTAGCCAAAGGAGGCTACGTTGACACAGACGCAAACCGGCGAAGCGACCGCTGCGGAGAGCATGCCCGTCATCGAGCTCCGTCACGTGGACAAGCACTTTGGCAGCCTTCACGTGCTCAAGGACATCAACCTCAAGGTGGGGAAGGGAGAGGTCGTCGTTGTCATTGGCCCTTCTGGGTCCGGTAAGTCCACGCTGTGCCGAACCATCAACCGGCTTGAAGCCATCGATTCCGGCGAGATCCTCATTGAGGGAAAGCCGCTTCCGCAGGAGGGCAGGGAGCTTGCCGCCACGCGTGCCGAGATTGGCATGGTCTTTCAGTCCTTCAACCTCTTTGCCCACCGGACAATCATCGACAATGTGACCATGGGTCCTGTCGAGGTGCTGGGCGCGTCGCGCGACAAGGCGCGTGCCGAGGGCATGGAGCTCCTGCGTCGCGTGGGCGTGGCTGAGCAGGCCGATAAGATGCCGGCCCAGCTCTCGGGTGGCCAGCAACAGCGTGTGGCTATTGCGAGGTCGTTGGCGATGCACCCCAAGGCCATGCTCTTCGACGAACCCACGTCCGCGCTTGATCCCGAGATGATTAACGAGGTCCTGGACGTTATGGTGGAGCTCGCCCGCGGCGGTATGACCATGGTGGTCGTTACGCACGAGATGGGATTTGCGCGCCGCGTGAGCGACCGTGTGGTCTTCATGGCCGACGGTGCCATTGTCGAGGAGGGAAAGCCTGACGAGTTCTTCGAGCATCCCACCTCCGAGCGCGTACGGGAATTCCTGGACTCGATTAAGGGGCATTAGGGGGCGGGTGAGGCTGGATTCTCGCCGGTTAACCGTCCCCAAACGTTCGAGAAACTTCTAAACGTCGAGAAACCGCGGAGAAGAGGTTGCTGCCCGCAACTCCGTTGTCGTTTGGGTAGACATGAACGCATCGGCACACTGCTCGCAGGCCAAAATCGCCAGGACAGCGGCACAGATGATGGGGGAGACATGACACAGGGTGACTTCAACCGCAAGGCGCAGGAGTTCATGAGCGGTCGCCGCGGGCCGGACGACCTTGCCAGTCTCTCTGTCTGGGTAGCGGTCGTTCTCGTCATCATCGATTTTTTCGTTCACACTGGCTGGCTCAGCTGGATTTCCATGGCACTCGTGATTTATGCGGTCTGGCGCATGTGCTCCAAGAATGTCTACGCCCGCATAAGCGAGAACGATGCGTTCCTCAAGGCCCTTGGCCCCATGAGGCCATGGCTGCAGAGTCCCCGTCGCGCGGCGCAGGAGGCACGCACCTACAAGCATGTGAAGTGCTCCTCGTGCGGACAGAAAGTCCGCGTGCCACGAGGGAAGGGCAGGCTTCGCGTGACATGTCCTAAGTGCCATGAGAAGTTCGAGGTTAAGTCGTAGCCGGTGCGCCACCACCCGCGACCGCGGCATAACCACAGCAGGAGGCGACTCGTGTACAAGGTGTTTCTCGCCGGAGGCATTGCCTCGGGCAAATCGACTGTAGCCCGGATTCTGGAGGGCCTTGGGGCTGCTCGCATAGACCTCGACCAGATTTCCCGCAGCGTCCTCTCGCCGAGAAGCGCCTGCTCCGATGCTGTCTGCCAGGCCTTTGGAGCAGACCTGGCCGACCCCACGACAGGCGAGTTGAACCGCACGCTGCTCGCACGCAGGGCCTTTTCCACGTCCGAGGGGGGAGCGCGGCTGGAGGCCATAGAGCTGCCGCATATCTCGAGGGCCCTTGCAGACGCGCTGGACGAGGAGGACCGTGCAGGCAAGGCTTCCGTTTGCGTGGTGGAAGTTCCGCTGCTCGATCGCGTGGAGGCCATGCTCTCCCAGGTAGACGAGGTGCTCTGCGTTGTGGCCCCACTCGACGTGCGCCGTGTGCGCGCTCAGGGACGCGGCATGGATCCCGCGGACTTCGACCGTCGCGTGGCCTTGCAGCCCCCTGACGAGTACCTGCGTTCCCATGCAGACATGGTGTTTGACAACGCCAATGACGAGAAGGACCTGGTAGCCCAGGTTCACGCCTGGTGGGATGCACGTGACCGGGCTGGCTGGAAACGTCCTGCTAAACGTAAGGCCCCCGCGGTGGGAGCAAGCCGATGAGCGCACGTTCCTCTCGCACAAAGGGGTACAAGCCCCACAAGCGACGCAGTCGTGCGCGGGGGCACCGATTCTGGTGCTGGTATCGCGTGGTTCCGCTTGCGCTTGTGTGCGTGGTGGTCATCGCGTGCGCCATCCTTGCGGCAACGCCCACCTCGCTGGCCCGCCGAACCCTCTATCCCGTGAGCCATGCGCAGGACATCCAGGCGTCTTCGGAACGCCACGGTGTCGACCCCCTGCTGATTGCCGCCATCATAAAGTGCGAGTCCGGCTGGGACGAGAATGCCTATTCCTCGGCCGGTGCGGTCGGTCTCATGCAGGTGATGCCGCAGACCTCTTCGGAGCTTGCGCGCATGGGGCTGGTCGATTCGAGCGCATATGATCCGTCCAACCTCACCGACCCGGCAACAAACATCGAATACGGTACTGCCTACCTGGCATTTCTCGAAGGCAACCTCTCTTCGACGGATGAGGTGATTGCCGCATACAACGCGGGGATGGGAAAGGTCGAGGAATGGCTTGCACAGCCGGGCGAGCTTGCCGACAACATCACCTATACGGAGACGCGCGAGTACCTGCGGCGCGTGAACGATGCATACCAAGGCTACAAAGAGAGCTATCCCACGGGTCTGGTCGTTGACCAGTAGGCTGGCCAGAGCAGCAAATGCGGTAGCCTAGCGGGCGACAGAAGGGACCGGCCAAGAAACACGGGCGTGTCCTAGAAATAGAACATGCGTTCTGTTATACTCTGGCTTCAGGGGAAAGGAGGAGGTCTATGGCGGTGCCTTTGAATACAGGGGAGCGCTTCGGCGGAGAACTCAAGCGCTTTGGCGTTGAGCGTGCTGGTACGCCGTTCAGGGTCGTCTCGCCCTTTGAGCCTGCGGGAGACCAACCACAGGCTATAGAGAAGCTTGCGCATGGCGTGGAGGAGCGCCTGCGCTACCAAACCCTCATGGGTGTCACCGGCTCTGGCAAGACGTTCACCATGGCAAAGACCATAGAGGCCGTGCAGCGCCCCACGCTCATCATGGAGCCAAACAAGACGCTTGCAGCACAGGTGGCAAGCGAGATGCGCGAGCTTTTTCCCAACAATGCCGTAGTCTACTTCGTGAGCTACTACGACTACTATCAGCCAGAGGCCTACGTTCCCCAGAGTGACACATACATCGAGAAGGACGCCTCAATCAACGAGGAGGTCGAGAAGCTGCGCCACCAGGCAACATCGAGCCTGCTTTCGCGGCGTGACGTGATTGTGGTGGCGTCCGTCTCGTGCATCTACGGCATCGGTAGCCCCCAGGACTACGCCGGCCTTGCGCCCAACGTGGACAAGGGGGTCCCCCTCGAGCGGGATGATCTCATAAAGGACCTCATCGATATCCAGTACGACCGGAACGACTACGACCTCCAGCGCGGTACCTTCCGCGTTCGTGGGGATACCGTGGACGTTTTCCCACCCTACGCCGAGAATCCCCTGCGCATCGCGTTCTTTGGTGACGAGGTCGAGCAGATTGCCGAGGTGGACAACATGACGGGGGAGGTCATACGCGAGTATGACGCCATACCCATCTGGCCCGCCTCGCACTACGTCACCGAGCGCCCCAAGATCACTCATGCCCTGAAGACCATCTCGGAGGAGCTCGAGCGGCGCGTGGTCGAGCTCAAGGCCAACAACATGCTGCTCGAGGCAGAGAGGCTCTCTCAGCGCACGGCCTATGACCTCGAGATGCTCGAGAACATGGGCTACTGCAACGGCATCGAGAACTACTCGCGACACCTGGACGGGCGCGCGCCCGGCGAGCCACCCTACACGCTCATCGACTACTTCCCTAAGGACATGCTCTGCATCATCGATGAGAGCCACGTAACGGTTCCGCAGATTCGCGGCATGCACGAGGGCGACCGTTCTCGCAAGGTGACTCTGGTAGAGCATGGCTTCCGCCTGCCTTCGGCACTTGATAACAGACCATTGCGCTTTGACGAGTTTGAGTCCCGCATTCCCCAGTTCATCTATGTCTCGGCCACGCCGGGAGACTACGAGGAGTCGGTGACGCAGCAGGAGGTCGAGCAGATAATTCGCCCCACAGGCCTTCTCGACCCCAAGATTGAGGTACGGCCGGTGCACGGTCAGATAGATGACCTCATATCCGAGATCCGAGAGCGCGTGAGCAAGCGCGAGCGTGTGCTGGTGACCACGCTCACCAAGCGCATGGCAGAGGACCTCACAGACCACCTTCTGGACGAGGGGTTCCGTGTCAACTACATGCACTCGGACACCGCTACGCTCGACCGCGTGGATATCATTCGTGACCTGCGAGAAGGCAAGATTGACGTACTTGTGGGCATCAACCTCCTGCGCGAGGGTCTCGATATCCCCGAGGTCTCGCTCGTTGCCATTTTGGATGCGGACAAGGAGGGCTTCCTCAGGAACAGGCGCTCGCTCATCCAGACCATGGGTCGTGCGGCTCGTAACGTCTCGGGTGAGGTCATCATGTATGCCGACGAGGTCACGGACTCCATGCGTGAGGCCATCGACGAGACCCGTCGTCGCCGTGCGCTCCAGGAGAAGTTCAACGAGGAGCACCACATCGAGCCAAAGACGGTGCGCAAGGCAATAAACGACATCTCGGGCTTTCTCGCCGAGGCACAGGCCAACGTGGGCAAGCGCCAACGCAAGGATGGCGCGTTCTATACGGCATCGGGGGAGGGGGCGTCCGAGCAGGGCGCGCCTGCGGAGCTGTCAACGGCCGAAGCGGTTGCCGCCGAGCTCTCGAAGCTCCCGCGCGAAGAGGTCGTGCGCGTCATCGCGTCGCTCGAGGAGGAGATGGCCAGCGCGTCGGCGAACATGGACTACGAACAGGCCGCGCGCATTCGCGACCAGCTCGTCGAACTCAAGAGCCAGTTTGAGGGGACGAGCGAGGAGGAAGTCATGAAGCGGCTCAAGGCTGGTGCGAGAAAGGGAAGCACGCATGCCACGAGGCGCAAGTACCGCGGGAAGCACTAGGGTCGGCAGGCGGCCCCGATGGCCGTGTCCCTTGCTAGGCGCACCTCATTTCTCTCTCCTACGATGCTCCGCCAGCGTATCCACGAAGAGTCCGGTGCCCGGTGCGCTCGATTGAAGAACATCGCGCAGAGCTCGGCTGTCCCTCTCCTCTGCACTCTCGGTGCGTAGCCATTCCGGCAGGGGCATTCCGTCGCCCACGTGTATCCGGCACCACATGGTTTGGCCTGCGGTTCTTGCCAGGCACACGAGTGCCCAAGCTGCAATCGCCGCGCCACCCAGCCCCAGTCCGGAGATTCCATGCGTGAACAGCGGGATCCAGCAGACCTGCAATGCCACGTAGACCAGGACGCCAAAGCCGCGACTGTCGAGCTCTTGCGCAGCGCAATCGGGGCAGAGAGCCATTGTGCAGGGCTGCCATTCGATGCTGGATGCGTCATCTGCGGATGTCTCCTGCCTGCCGAGATAGACAGTGGCAACATGATTGGTATGCTGCCCACAGACGATGCAATCCTTTTCGTCCAGCGGCTTCTTGACGGAAGCGTCTGCATATACCTCCTTGGTTCGTCCTCGCTTGTTTCGCAGGTTCGATAGCTTCACCGGACTGGCCTCCACTCGTAGAATGACATGCGACGCTGTCGGCATCTTTATTCGGATATAATAGAACATTATATTACGTTATATTGTAGCAGTATCAACTGACTGTGAGCGAGGCACGGATTACGGCAGTGTAGGTAGGAGGTTCGGCGTCAGTTGCGGATTGCGTGATAGGCAATCCCGTTCGATGCCCATCTATAATGCAAGTGCAGATATTTCGTTGCGCAGACGCGCAAGCGGGCTGAAGGATGAGTACATGAAAATCGAGGAGGGGTCTCTTACCCCGCTTTACCAGCAAGTAATGGAGGACATACGCGACAAGGTTGACAGTGGAAAGTTTTCTGCGGGCGATATGATTCCCTCGGAGTCGGAACTCTCCGAGATGTACTCCGTCAGCAGGATTACCATCAGGCGCGCGGTGTCCGAGCTCGTGGACGAAGGTTACCTCATAAAGCGCCAGGGCAAGGGTACCTTTGTGTGCCAGCGTAAGTTGACCAGGAAAATCTTTCAGAAGAGCGAGGTCCAGAGCTTTACCGATACCTGTGCCGAGGACGGTCGTGTGGCGGGCGCAAAGGTCCTGGGCATCGAGATCGTAAAGGCCCACGAGAGCGAGGCATCGTTTCTTGGCTTGAGGGAAGGTGCTGAGCTCGTTCACGTGAGACGACTTCGCACTGCCGATGGCGTGCCCATCATGTTAGAGAATAACTACTTCCCACTCGAGGGATTCGAGTTCCTGCTCGACGCTGATCTGTCCAATACGTCGATCTTCGATTACGTCGAGGCGAAGAGCGGCCGGAGACCCCGTGGGGATGACCTCTGCACACTCGAGGTTGTTCGGGCAAGCCCCGACAAGGCGTCTGAGCTGAACGTGGCCGTGGGAGAGCCGCTCTTCTACGAGAAGATCAACTTTACGGACCAGGACGGTAAACCGTTCCTAATAGGCAAGCAGTACATCGTGTGCAGCTTATACGTCTTTAACATTTAGGACAAATGGACAATCGCATATAGCGTAACGAGGCGGCTGGACGCAATCCAGCCGCTATTTTCTACCGCTCGCCGCAGGATACGTTTCAGCGGGCGAAACTTCGTGAGTCTCATTTATAACACGTTATAGGACGTACTATAACCTTATATAACGAGTTGTCAGCACAAGGGTGGCAACAAGGACATTTGGGAGGCTCGTATGGCAGAAGAGGTCGCTTCACCCAAGAAGAAGCATCAGTTCCGCTTGCCGCATGTGTACACGATTGTGTTCCTTCTCATGATTATCTTCGCGGTTCTCACCTGGATAATCCCCTCGGGCTCGTATGAGCGCAAGACGGTGCAGACCGCGGCGGGCGAAAAGGAAGTCGCCGTTGCAGGTACCTACAAGCCTACGAGCAAGGTCTATACAGATAAGGAGACGGGCGAGACGGTCGACCTCCGCTGCAGCGTCATGCAGTTGCTTGAGGCACCGACTCAGGGTATCCAGGCAGCTGCCGACGTCGTGGCCTTCGTCCTTCTCATCGGCGGATCCTTTGCCATCATCACGAAGACAAACGCAATCAACGCAGGCCTCAGCCATGTAATCGGCAAGTTCAAGGACAAGGACATCCTCATAATCCCAGTCGTGATGGTACTGCTCTCCATCTGCGGAACGACGTTCGGCATGTCCGAGGAGGCGCTGCCGTTCTACGCGATCTTCATACCCATCATGATGGCACTGGGCTACGACTCCATGACGGCTTTCCTGATCTGCTTCATGGGTCCCAACATCGGCTACATCGCCTCGACCGTCAACCCGTTCAACGTCCTCATCGCCCAGGGCATCGTTGGCATCAAGGGCAACCCCCAGCTGTGGCTGCGTGCCATCGTCTGGGTCGTGTTCACCATCCTGGCAATCATCTGGGTCATGCGCTATGCGAAGAAGGTCAAGAAGGACCCGCAGGGCTCCATTACCTACAAGGACGATATCGCCAAGCGCGTCGAGTTCTCCGTTCAGGACGATGCCATCCAGCAGCCGTTCTCCGCACGCCAGAAGGGTGTCCTCATCGTGTTTACGGTTGGTATGGGCATCATCATCTGGGGACTTGTCACGCAGGGCTGGTACATGGACGAGATCAGTGCCGTCTTCTTTGGTATGGGCGTCCTCTCGGGCATCGTCGGCGGCCTCGGCGAGCGCGAGATAGCGGAGGAGTTCGTCAAGGGTCTCGCGGACTTTGCGTATGCGGCCATCATCATCGGACTTGCTCGCTCCATCCTCGTCATCGCCGAGAATGGAATGATCATCGACACGATTCTCAACGCCATGGCCACTGCGCTTGCCGGTGTCCCGACGCCCGTCTACACAACGCTCCTCTACATCGTGCTCGGTCTGCTCTCGTTCCTGGTCCCCAGTTCCTCTGGCCTCGCTGCGCTTACGATGCCGATCCTTGGGCCCCTCACCCAACTCATGGGCGTGAACCCCGAGGCGGCGGTCACGGCGCTCTGCCTTGCTAACCAGACCATCAACTCCATCAGCCCCACCGCAGGCATGACAGTTGCTGGCCTCTCGGTCTCCAAGATCAGCTTTGGCCAGTGGTGGAAGACCTGCTGGAAGTTTATCCTGCTCATCGCGGTTCTGGGCATTGTGGTGACGGCAGTCTCCGGTCTTCTTCCTGCGTAGCCTCGCGGTTTGAGTGATGCGGAAGAGGGCAGGGTGAAACGACGCAACGAGGCGAAAGGCAAGGCGATGACGGAAAGACCCGATAGGCTCGTTATCCTCTCGAAGAACGTATTCGATGCGACGGGAGCGGAACCCTTCGACGGCTTCGTGGCAACAAATGGTAACCGAATTGTGGCGTCGGGTGACAGGGCAGGCGCAGATGCCTACTTGTGCGACGCGACCCGCGTAATCGATGCCGGCAATCGTACAGTTATCCCTGGCATGACGGACAACCACACCTTCTTTACTGGCTGGGCACTCCAGCGCTTGGGATGCGACCTCTCCGACGCCCATGACACACAGTCAGGTATTGCGGCACTTGCGTCATATGCGGAGACTCTTTCGGCGGATTCCCCGATGTTCGGCCACGGTTGGAATGCGGACGAGTTCGGTGACGATGCGGAAGACGCCCTGGACGCTGCGTTCCCCAAGAGGCCGGTGGTTGCCTTCACGTCGGATCGCGACACGTGTTGGATGAACTCGGCGGCTCGCGAGCGATATGGCTTCACGCCGGAGGAGTGCTACGCAGAGAAGATATGGCGCATGATGCGCGACTACCTCACGCTGCCCGAGATGCCTGGTCTCTACCGCGATTACATGCGCATGCTCAATGCCCGCGGCGTCACGCAGATAAAGGAGATGTCGTTCGACGACTACTATGGCTTCGTGGACGTCATGGAACGAATGGCTGCGTCCGACGAGCTTACCGTACGCGTCAGGCTGATGAGCCAGCCCGTAGGCCGCGGCATGGATCTGGATTATGGGTGCAGGATGAGGAAACGCCTGGACGGAGACTTCCTGTCCTTCTCGGGATTCAACCGCATGACGGACAGGTCCATCGCCTCCGGCATGGCCGAACTCAAGGAGCCGTACCTCTCAGACCCGACGAGTCGCTGCGCCGTTCCCGTGGAGTGGGACCTCATCGAGCGCGAGCTCTTTGCGGCTGACGAGGCGGGATTCAGGTTCTCCCTGCACTGTCAGGGCAATGCCGCAGTAGCGCATGTCGTGGACCTCTACGAGAAGTGCCGCCGCGATGACCGTGGCCGTCTCGTGATGCGCCACGCCATCACGGACATGGAGTTCAGCGACCCCGAGGACATCGAGAGGCTCGGTGCGCTGGGCGGAATCTGCGAGGTCTACCCGCAGATACAGTCGCTCGACCGCAAGGGAGACCTCGAGTCGATGGTGATGGCGCAGCTTGGCTCAGAGCGCTACCGCCACTACTGGATGCGCCGCAAGATGTGGGAGTCGGGCTGCGTTGTCGTGGGTGACACGGACCTGCCGCTCATGCTGCCGTCCATTGGGGAGTCAATCTACTGCGGCTGTGGCGGGTATTTCGACGATGGCGGGACCGCCCGTCTCGAGAACATGCTCTCCGTTCCACAGATGCTCACGGTCTGGACCGCCAACGGCGCCTATGACTGCTACTCGGAGGACAGGCTGGGCACGCTTGAGCCAGGCAAGCTCGCGGACGTAGTTGTGCTGCAGGGTGATGTGCTTCACATGGATCCCGCGGATGCGCGTGACGTGAACGCCGCCCTCACCGTGAGCGACGGTTGCGTCGTGTACGACGAGCTGGGGTAGAGGCCATGGCGCACATCAAGCGAAGCCAGCTTTGCGCGCTGGGAATTCACTACATCATGTACCCGCTCGACTATATGCTGGACGGACATGCTGAGGCGGGCTACGAGGCAATCGAGCTGGTAGGAGAGGCACCGCACTTCTACATGGATGAGTCCTGGAACCAGGATCCAGACGAAGTGCGTCGCAAGGTCGAGGCGCGAGGCATGAGGGTTGCACTCTTCACCCCAGAGTGCTCCTGCATGCAGTGGCGTAACAACTATGCAGACGAGGCGGCGCACGGGCGCTCGATGGAGTTTCTCAAACGAGCGATGGACGTGTGCAGGAAGCTCGGCGCGGACATGATGCTCACAAATGCCTGCGGCGGGACGCTGAACGAGGATCACGATGTGGCCTTCGACCGTGCGGTCAGGCACTTCGAGCAAATTGCTTCTTACGCCCGGGAGGCAGGGGTGACGATTGCGCTTGAGTCTGTCCGCCCGGAGGAGTCCAAGGTCTGTAACACGCTGGATGATGTGGCGACACTCGTCGACGCAGTGAGGAATCCCAACCTTGGTGCCGCGCTCGATACCGTCGCCATGGGCGTTGCGGGCGAGACTCCTCGCCAGTGGTTCGAACGTCTGGGTGAGAAGATCATGCACTGCCATTTTGCGGACGGTCGGCCTTACGGCCATCTCGTCTGGGGCGATGGGCTCTTTCCGCTCGAGCGATACATCGACGTGCTCAACGAGTTTGGATACGAGGGGCTGCTCGGCCAGGAGATAACGGACGGCCGTTACCTTGACAATCCCAAGGAGGCTGATTGCCGTAACTACCAGTCCCTTAGCCGCTTCATTGTGGGGGAGGCAACGGAATGAGTGCGCCGACCATTCGCCGTGACCAGATTGACGGCATGAACATCCACTGGTCCCAATGGTCACTGGACGCCTTCCTTGATTGTCAGGAAAGGCTTGGCTTCACGGGAATCGAGCTCTGGGGTGCCATGCCCCACCTGTGGATTGACTGCCTAGGCTATTACGATGCCAAGGCTATTCGTCACAAGATTGAGTCGCGCGGGCTTACGGCAAACGTCCTCTGTCCCGAGAACGTTATTTCTCCCTACCAGGTGAACCCGCAGGAGGAACTCTATGTATCACGTTGTCATGACTACTTTGCCAACGCAATACGGTGTGCCGCCGAACTGGGCTGCACGTACCTTTCGATCAACTCCGGATGGGGCTATTGGAACGAGAGCCGCGAGGAGGCATGGAAGAGAAGTCGAGACATGCTCCGTTCGCTTGCGGAGGTTGCAGAGCAAGAGGGCATCGTCCTGACGCTCGAGACTCTCAGGCCCCAGGAAAGCCAACTCGTCGTCACCCTTGAGGATGAGAAACGCATGCTTGAGGAAGTCGGACATCCCAACCTTAAGGCGATGGTAGACACGGTTGCCATGAGCGTGTCGGGTGAGACGCTCGAGCAATGGTTTGAGTCGCTGGGCAGCGATATCAGGAACATGCACTTTGTGGACTGCAATCCCTACGGCCATTTCGTTTGGGGCGATGGGAATCGCAACCTAGGGGATTGGGTGACCACACTCGACAAATATGGCTACTCAGGCTTCCTGGGGCAGGAGATCACGGACGAACGGTATCTCATCGATCCCGCGGCGGCAGATTTCAGGAACTTCCACAATCTCGAACGCTACTTCGAAGACGAGCTTTAGGCGTGGCGTGCCGAAGGCGAACAGAGCCTACGCATCATTGCAGGTAAATGGCATAAAACCGTGTGTTACGGAATAGGAGAAAAACATGAACGCACATGATTTCGCAAAGCAGGTCCTGGCCGATGGGGACGTGTCCCAGGTGTACTGGGTGGCTTGCGGCGGGTCGGTCATCGACCTCTATCCTGCCAACTGCCTCATCAACGCCAACAGCAAGAGCATAATGAGCGCCATTCACACAGCGGCGGAGTTCAACACCTTCCCGCCCGCACAGCTCGGCCCCTCGAGCCTGGTTGTCACCTGCAGTCACTCCGGTGGTACGGCCGAGACCATCGAGGCAACCGCCCTGGCCAAGGAGCGAGGCGCTCGCGTGGTTACTATGACCAACCGCGCTGGTTCCAAGATTGACAACGGCGAATGGCCTTGCTGGGTGTACGAGTGGGAGGACGACACGCCCCAGTCCGCCCGTCCCGCGGGCTTCTCGCTCACTCTGGCGGCAGACCTCATGGCGGCTCAGGACGGCTACGCCGACACCGACGCGCTCGTGAAGGGCATCGGCCAGCTCGACAGCATCATCGCGGCAGCCAAGCCGCGCATCGAGTCCGAACTCGGTCCCCGCTTTGCGGAGCTCTGCAAGAAGCATGACTTCTTTTATGTCCTTGGCTCCGGCCCGAACTTCTGCCAGACCTACGGCTTCGCGATCTGCTCGCTCATGGAGATGCAGTGGCAGAACTGCTCCTACATCAACTCGGCCGAGTACTTCCATGGTCCCTTCGAGTGCACCGAGGACGGCGTCTTCTACTTCCTGCAGAAGGGGTCCGGCGCAAACCGTCCCATCGACGAGCGCGCGGAGTGCTTCCTCAAGACCCACACGGACACCCTCATGGTGCTCGACTCCGCCGAGTACGGCATGGCTGACGTGGACGCCTCCGTCCGCACCTACCTCGACCCGATCTTCTTCTACGAGATGAACGTCTCCCTGCGCGGCGTGCGTGGCAAGGCGTTCGACCACGACCCCGACGTCCGTCGCTATATGGGCGTCGTCGAGTACTAGGCGAGAAAAACTGATACTCGGGACTTCGACCCGATTGAGAATGAGGACGCGCCCACGTGGACGCGGGAAAGGGGCAGCGTAATGCAGAAGCAGGACCTCAACGTCGCCGTGTGCGGCTTTGGTGACAACGTGGTGGACGTGTACGAGCATGTGAGGACCATGTATCCGGGAGGCAACTGCGTCAACTTCGCGGTGTACGCGAAGAAGGCGGGCGTGTGCAGGGCTGCCTACATGGGCTACTTCGGGAGCGATGACCGCGCGGAGCACGTCATTCGCAGCCTTCACGAGGAGGACGTCGAGACCGTCAAGTGCAAGCAGCTTCTGGGGGAGAACGGCTACAGCTGCGTGTCGATAGCGCCGGACGGCGACCGCATCTGGGGCGACTACAACAAGGGCGGCATAAGGGGCGAGACGAGCTACGTCCTCGACCGCTTCGACATCGAATATCTGCGCCAGTTCGACGTCATCCACTCTGGCAACTACTGCTACACGGAGCGTCAGCTCCACAAAATCCACGACGCCGGCATACCGCTCTCGTTCGACTTCTCTGACGACTCCACATGGGAGTACTTCCAGGAGGTGGCGCCAAATGTGACCTACGCGTTCTTCTCGGCCTCCGACCTCACGGTAGACGAGACGCGCGAGCGCCTGCGCAAGGTTCACGAGCTGGGGCCGAACTGGGTCTCTGCCACTCGCGGCGTGGACGGGTGCTACGCTTACGACGGCGAGCGCTACTACCGCCAGGAGTCCAAGCCCGTCGAGCACATGCGCGACGCGATGGGTGCGGGAGACTCGTTCCTGACGTCGTTCCTGGTCAAGTCCCTGGACAGCATCAAGAGGGGCGCCTCGCGGCAGGAGGCGTACACGGCTGGACTCGCGTTTGCGGCGGAGTTCGCCTCCGACGTGTGCTGCGCCCAGGATGGCAGCTGGGGTCACGGTCTCAAGTACTAGTGGCAGCTGATGGCGGGTCCCGTGCGGGTCCGCCTTTTGGAGGCAATCATGGAGCCGACGGATGTGAGGAGCGTCGTGGCGGTGGGATTCTGCTGCGCTGACGTGTACCAGGACCTTGGGAGGTTCTATCCAACGGGTAACGGCGTCGACTGGGGCGTCCACCTTTCGCGCATGGGCGTGCCCGTCTCGATCGTGAGCGTCGTCGGGACGGATGAGTACGGAGTGGGGATGCGAAAGGCCCTCGCGGGCGAGAAGATCGACATCTCTCACATGCGCGTCGAGGACGGCGATACCTGCGTGATGCTGATGGGCCTCAGGAACGGCGTCGACCGGGTGCACCTTAAGGAAGTCGAGGGCGTGATGGCGGGCTATGCGCTCACTCCGGAGGACGATGCCTTTGTGCGGTCGCACCAGATGTTCCATACGGATCTCTTCGGCAACGTGCTCGACCACCTAAAGCCTTGGCACGAAGCCGGAATCATGGGCGTGATGGACTTCTCGGTCTTCTCGGAAGACCCTGCCTACCACTGCGAGGACTACTTCCCCTACGTCGACTACGCCTTCATGAGCTACGACGGAGACGACATGGGCCACATCCGAGATTGGATACGCCATGTGCAGGGCTTTGGGCCGCGCATCGTGACCGCTACGATGGGGGAGCGGGGGTCACTCAGCTATGACGGCAGCCGCTACTACGAGGGAGGCATCGCCGTGCCGCCCAAGATCGTCAACACCGTCGGCGCGGGAGACTCCTATATCGCGGGCTTCACCTTCGGTCTCATAAACGGCTGGGACATACCCGCCTGCCAGCGCCGCGGTGCCGAGCTGGCAAGCCAGGCCATCACGAAGTTCGAACCCTACTAGGAGGCGTGCCGTGGCAATTGACGTCAACGTCCATCCGCTTCTGTACAAGTCGATCTACAGCGAGGATGACTTCGCATTCTGGGAGCGCGAGTTTGGCATGGGGCACATGGGTCCCATGGAGTACGACGAGGTGTTTGCTGAGCTTGACTACGGGGGCATCGAGAAGAGCGTGCTCCTCCCGCTTGACCTCACCACGACGGCAGGTGGCTGGATTGCTACGAACGAGCAGGTGGCAAGCATCGTCGCAGATTATCCGGACCGGTTCGTCGGGTTTGCGAGCGTGGATCCCAACCGCCCCGATGCGCCCGAGGTGCTCGAGCGCGCCTTCATGGAACTGGGTGCGCGTGGCCTGTCACTTCATCCTGCAAAACAGTGCTTCTGGATGACCGATGCCTGCACGGAGCCGCTCTTCGAGCTGTGCCAGAAGTACGATCGACCGATGATGGTAGACGCCGGACTCTCGTGGGAGCCGAACGCGCCTACGAAATACGGCCATCCCCTCGCTATAGAGGAGGCCATTATGAGCCATCCAAAGGTGTGCGTGTGTCTGTCGCACTTTGCGTGGCCGTGGGTGAGGGAGACGGTGATGCTGATGCTGAAGTACCCCAACTGCTACACGGAGTGCTCCGTGCTCTACCTGGACTCCCTGGAGGAGTCGATCGAGCGCCTCTTCAAGCGGGACATGGGACCGCGGTGGTTCCAACGCAGTCTGTTGCATCAGGTGATGTTCGGCAGTAACACGCCGCGCTTTCGGGCCTTCAAGCTGATACGCGCCGTCGATGCGCTGGGGCTTCCCGACTACGCGCGCGAGGCGCTTCTCACCGCGAACGCCCTCGAGTACCTGGGAGGCGAATAGCGATGGTTGTACTGAGGAAGCTCTCGTACCTCACGAGCGAACCCACGCAGCTCGTCAAGATCACGGAGGACGTGCGGCGCGAGGTTGAGGAGTCTGGCGTGGGCGAGGGGCTCGTTGCCGTGATGTCTGCGCACACCACCTGCGGCGTCGTCGTGAACGAGGGGCTGCCCTGCGTGGAGCGCGACCTGCAGGAGATGCTAGAGCGCATGGTCCCGCTGGACGTCCCGTATGCACACGCGCACTTCCTGCCAAGCTATGGGGCTACGGGCAATAACTCACAGGGACACCTCAAACAGACGCTCGTGGGCAACAATTGCATGTTCCCCGTAACTGAGGGGAATGCGCTCCTGGGCGGTGCCCAGGACGTGTACCTCGCCGAGTTCGATGGGCCGCAGCGTCGCATGGTGTACGTCGAGGTCATGGGCGAGTAGGCATCTGGAATGTCGATGACAGAACCGGTCTGCGAGTCTGCCATTTGCGACGTAAGGGGCTCAGGGTTCCTAAGGCGATATATTGCGAAGCGTATCTCGCTACGGAATCCCGTGCCCCTGTTCGTGGTGTATGAGCGGCTCCGCTTCTACCTCCTGCCCTCGTTCTTATCGCCCACGAGCCTCATGCGCACGATCCTGGCGACGCGCTTGGCCTGATAAGGCGTTATGGTCTTCATCTTGTCCTCGGCGGTGTACATGGTGGACGTCTCGGGTCCATCGCGCGAAAGGTGGCTCGCGTCGAACCGCCTCACACGAAGACGTCCTGTTCGTCCGTCTGGTAGGTCTTGGGGTCCGGCACGGAGCCGTTGCCGCGCCCAAACCTGGCCCTTCTGTCCTTGAACAGGTCGTTCCATTCAAGGGACTGTCCGATGAAGAGGACGACGTTCCTGCATGGCATATAGGCGGTGCTGGCCTCGGCGTCCGAGGCGATGGAGTACGAACAGGCCGCCCGCATTCGCGACCAGCTCGTCGAACTCAAGAGCCAGTTTGAGGGGACGAGCGAGGAGGAAGTCATGAAGCGGCTCAAGGCTGGTGCGAGAAAGGGAAGCACGCATGCCACGAGGCGCAAGTACCGCGGGAAGCACTAGCAAGTCCGAGGCCTAACGACGGGTCTGGAGTATGATGTGGACAGCAGGTTTGTGTTGTGTGGCGGTTGCGTGACGGGTTTCCAACCCACTGAGGAGGCATCATGGCTGCAAGGATTGTTGTTGCGTGTGGTTCCGGGGTCGCAACCTCTGCGACCGTGGCCTACAAGGTCAAGAAGCTGCTGGCTGACGAGGGGATCGTCGCGGACGTTGAGGCGGTTGCCGTCTCCGACCTCGACAAGGCTCTCAAGGATGCGGACGCATACGTTGCCGTGGTCCGCCCCGAGCGTGAGTTCGACGTCCCCGTCTTTAACGGCGTCGCGTTCCTCACCGGCATGAACCAGGACGAGGAGCTCAAGCGCCTTGCCGATGCGGTTAGGGACAAGTAAGAAACCGTAGGGCATCTGCGGGGATATGCGCGAGGCGCTCAGACAGCTCATCTCATACGCGCTTTTTGGGTGCGTCTGCTCGACCGTCGACATGCTCGTCTTTCTCGCCCTTACGTCGGCGAGCGGCTGGAATCCGCTCGCCGCGAACGTGGCGAGCGTGACCGCCGGCCTTACGTTGAGCTTTTTTCTCAACCGGCGGCACACCTTCCATGTGACGGACAGGCCGGCACGGCGCTACATGGTCTTCATCGGCGTGGGACTCTGCGGCATGGGCGTGCAGGAGTTGGTCATCGGCGCCTTCACCAACTGCGCTCCCGCGCCCTTCTCCACGTCGCTCGTGGCGAAGCTTGTCGCCCTCGTGTCAGCGGGGCTTATGCAGTTCTTGCTCAACAGGAGGGTGACGTTTGGGCAGAGGTAGCGTGTGCGATACGGTTATTCCCTCCTAGCGGTGTAGCCCCTCTGCTACGTCGGTGACAACGGCCTCGGCCACGCGCAGGCCGTCGGTGGCCGCGCTCATGATGCCTCCCGCATAGCCGGCACCCTCGCCAACAGGCCAGAGCCCGCGGACGCCCACGCTTTGCAGGTCGTCACCTCGCGTCACGCGCACAGGAGAGCTCGACCTTGTCTCCACGCCGGTAAGCACGGCGTCCGGTCGGTCGAACCCGCGGAGCTTGCGCCCCATCTCGGGGACGGCGGCGCGCAGGGTTTCGGTGATGTAGGAGGGGAGGCAGGTTGAGACGTCTCCCCAGGCAACGCCCCGAGGATAGGTTGGCTCGATGCCCCCTGCCGCAGGGGACGGCCTGCCATGCAGAAAGTCTCCCACGAGCTGCGCTGGGGCAACGAAGGCGCCGCCGCCGGCCTCGAACGCTGTCCGCTCGCACGCGCGCTGCAGCTCAATGCCGGCAAGGACGTCGTCACCGGGGAGGTCCTCCGGGAACACGTTGGCAAGCAGGCCCGAGTTCGCGTTGTCGCCCGCACGGTCGGAGTAGCTCATGCCGTTGGTGACAACGCCGCCCTGCTCACTCGCGGCAGAGACCACATATCCGCCAGGGCACATACAGAACGAGAAGGCCGAGCGTCCCGAGGGCAGGTGCACGGCAAGGCTGTACGGTGCGGCACCCAGCGTGGGGTTGCCTGCCGATGGTCCGTAGAGCGCTCGGTCAATGTCTGCCTGGAGATGCTCGATGCGCACGCCCATCGCGAAGGTCTTGCGCTCCATGGGAACCTCGCGCACGCGCAGCAGCTCGAAGATGTCGCGGGCCGAGTGCCCACACGCCAGTACCGCCCTCGAGCACGGCACGCGCTCCTCGGTGACAATCCCGGTCTCCGGATCCTCGGAGCGCAGCGTCACCGCGCGTACGCGCCCGTCACCTATCTCAAGGTCGACCAGGCGGCAACGGCACCGCACGGTACCGCCCGCCTCCTCGACCATCTCGATGATGTGGGTCACCACGCCAGGAAGGACGTCGCTTCCAATGTGGGGCTTCGCGTCCCAGAGGATGCGCTGCTGGGCACCGGCCTCCGCAAAGGTCCTGAGCACCAGCCGATGGAAGGGGCTCTTCGTGCCCGTCTGCAGCTTTCCGTCGGAGAAGGTCCCGGCTCCGCCAACGCCAAACTGAATGTTGCTCTCGGGGTCAAGCTGGCCCGTCTCGTTATGATGGCGAACTGCCTGCGCGCGCCGCGCGACGCCGTCGCCACGCTCAACGAGGAGGGGTGCCAGTCCGGCACGCGCAAGCGAGAGTGCGCAGAAGAGGCCGGCGCACCCCGCGCCCACAACAACGATGGGGCCTTGGTCGCGTGGCGTGCGGTCGAGCGGCGCAGGGAATTCCTTGTCGGCGGCGTCAACCATATGCACCCCGTTTGCCTTGCGAGCAGAAGAGAGCCTCTCGAGAAGGGCCCTCTCTGCCGCCACTCCGCCAGGAAGCTCCGCACGCAGGGTGAAGACGAGCTGGACGTCGCCCTTTTTCCTCGCATCGACGGAGCGCTTGCGCCGCGTGACGTGGACAAGCTCCTCTGGACGCAGGCGCAGATGGCGGGCGAGCGCCTTGCGGAGGACGGCCAGCTCACGGACGTCTGTGCCGTCCAGCTGCGAGAGCGACACACGTATACCGGACACCTCTATCACGCTAGTCCCTCCGCACGAAGTGGGCAGCCGAAGTGCCTGCCACCATGCCGCTCTTCCACGCCCACGCGAGGTTGTAGCCCCCGCAGGCCCCGTCTACGTCCACAGCCTCACCGCAGGCAAACGCCCCGGGCACGTCTTGGCAGCAAAGCGTTGTGGGATCAAGCGCGTCAACGTCGATGCCACCTGCCATGACCTGCGCGCGCTTCTCGTCTGCAGTACCGGTGACAGTAAGCTCGACCGCCTTTGCCCGCGCCACCACATCCTCCGCGTGTGAGCTGCCGTGCTGTGCGAGCTGGGCAGCAAGCGCATCGTCGAGAAGCCCTGCCGTGCCTCCGCGTGAGGCAAGCTCGTGGGCGGTGTGCTCATCGACCTCAGGCAACAGGTCGAGCACCAGCTTGTCTCCCGGCAGTGCAGTGCGTGAGAGGTCAAAGCTTACGATGCCCGAGATCCCATAGGGCCTGAAGAGAAGCTCGCCGGCCTCCCGCGCAACCGTCACCCCATCCCGCGCAAGGACCGCCGAGACGCGCGTGCGCCGTCCGTCGAGCGCAGCGAAGGCGAGTCCCTCGCACGCAAGCGGGCAGAGCACAGGCCGTGCGGGCACCCGGGGAAGCCCCAAGGAGCCGGCAAGCGAGCCATCGTCGCCTCCCGTGGCAATCACGACCGTACGTGCGGCAAGCGTCTCTTTCCTACCGCCTTCGAAGACGGGCAGCAGCTCAAGTCGGAAACCGCCATCCGTCCACGCAACGCCGGTTGCCTCACGCCCGCACGCCAGTAGAGCGCCGGCCTTGAGGGCACGCGCGAGAAGCACCTCTCGCACAGAAGCCGCCTCGCGAGTCACTGGGTAGAGCCTGCCGCCTTCTTCCTCGGCCACGGCCAGCCCACATGCCGAGAAGAAGCCAAGCACGTCCTCGAGGAAGCTCGTCCCTGAGACAGCGGACACAAACCGCGGATGCCGGTATCTCTCGACCGAGAGGCTCGCATTCGCAAGGTTGCAGCGGCCACCGCCGGTGGCGAGGATGCTGCGCCCGCACTCGAGCCCGCGCTCGATGGCAACCACCTGCGCACCTGCCTCGGCAGCTGCGATGGAGGCCACGAGGCCAGCGGCACCGGCCCCGACAACAGCCACGTCTACCTGGCTGGGCATCGCGAGCCCCCGCGCTCGTGCGACAAGCTCGCGCTCCCGCGCAAGGCGCGATGACCCACGGCCCGTATGCGGTGCGCTTCTCGGCCGAGAGGACATGCGCTACTCCGTTGCCCCCGATGACGCCTTTGCGTCATCGGGCTCGCAGGCGGAGGTCACAGCCTGGACGGCCTTGGACAAGAAGTCCTGCGGCAGCTCGTCCTCGAGCGTGCCGTGGTCGCATGCGGCGGCCAGGGTGGGGTCGATGGGCAGCTCGCCCAGTGCGTCGATGCCGTACTCGTCGGACGTCTGCGAGAGGCGGCTGGGCCCGTATGGCCAGATCTTCTCGCCGCAGTGTGGGCAGGTGACGTAGGCCATGTTCTCGACCAGGCCAAGCACGGGCACGTGCATCATGGACGCCATGTTGAACGCCTTGCCCACGACCATCTGCACAAGGTCCTGCGGCGAGGAGACCACCACAACGCCCTCGATGGGCAGCGACTGGAACACGGTGAGCGGCACGTCACCGGTTCCCGGGGGCATGTCGACGAGAAGGTAGTCCAGCTCGCCCCAGGCGCACTCCTCGAAGAACTGCCTCAAGGCGCCAGCAATGACAGGGCCGCGCCACACGATGGGGTCGGTCTCGTTCTCGAGGACGAGGTTGGCGCTCATGATCTTGATGCCGCCCTTGGTGGCGGCGGGAATCAGCATGTCGTCCACGGCGGTGGCGCGCTTCCCGGCAAGACCCAGCATCTTAGGGATTGAGGGGCCGGTAATGTCTGCGTCCAGAATGCCCACGCGCGCACCGGCACGTACGAGCGCGATGGCAAGGCCGCCGCAGACAAACGACTTGCCCACGCCGCCCTTGCCAGAGATAACCCCAATTACGTGGTGAATCTTGGTGTACTCGTTCTGCTTGAAGCCGGCTGGGCCCTGTGTCGCCTTCGAGTGGCCGTGCAGGACTTCGTCCATCTCCTGCCTGATCTTCTCTTCGTTGGCGTCTGCCATGGTGTTCCTCTCCGTCTCGCCGCCGAGCGGCGCGTGTGTTGCACGCTCAATTCTACCCAAGGGCGCAGCATGCGAGAGGGTCACGGGATGGCCGCTCGCCGGCGGGCGTCGCGTCGTGGCGTTCAAACTTGGTCTCGCTTTCGTGGACGGAGGGCTTTGGGTGTGATCCCGAAAGGCCGCCTTGGGTAAGCTGGAAAGAGCCAAGGCAGCCCAACTGACAGGAACCGCATGCTCGAACTCAGGGACATCTCCAAGAAGTACGTGACGGGGAACTTCACGCAGGTGGCGCTTGACCACGTGAGCGTGGCCTTTAGGGACTCGGAGTTCGTGGCGGTTCTCGGCCCCTCGGGCTCGGGCAAGACCACGATGCTCAACGTCGTGGGCGGCCTTGACCACTTTGACTCCGGAGACCTTCTCGTCGACGGCATCTCTACGCAGCGCTTTCGCGACCGTGACTGGGACGCCTACCGCAACAATCGCATCGGATTCGTGTTCCAGAGCTACAACCTCATCCCACACCAGACCGTCCTTGCAAACGTCGAGCTGGCGCTCACACTCTCCGGCGTCTCTCGCTCGGAACGCCGTGAGCGTGCCCTCAAGGCGCTTGCCGACGTGGGCCTGGCAGACCATGTGGACAAGAGGCCGGCGCAACTCTCCGGCGGGCAGATGCAGCGCGTGGCCATCGCTCGCGCTCTCATCAACGATCCCGAGATCCTTCTCGCCGATGAGCCCACAGGAGCTCTTGACTCGACCACATCCGTGCAGGTCATGGACCTTCTCAAAGAGGTCTCGCGCGAGCGGCTCGTCGTGATGGTCACTCACAACCCAGACCTTGCTCGACGGTACGCCACGCGCATCGTCGAGCTGCGCGACGGCCACATCACGAGCGATTCCGCGCCCTTCGAGCTTGGGCCGGAGGAGGAGCGACGCCCTGCTAAGCCCACGCGCAAGACCTCGATGTCATTCCTTACCGCCATGGGCCTCTCGTTCAACAACCTCATGACCAAGAAGGGCCGCACGATCATGACAGCGTTCGCGGGGTCGATTGGCATTATCGGCATCGCCGCGATCCTCTCGCTTGCAAACGGTGTCAACAACTACATCAACTCGGTGGAGGAGGAGACCCTCTCGGCCTACCCGGTCCAGATATCCGAGCAGAGCGTGGACATGGCGTCGATGCTCTCCTCGGCGAGCGCGGACAAGAGTGATGCCTCCGACGATGGCGGTGCTGATACGGGTGACGGGACGGTGAGCACGGCGCCCATGATTTCGAACATGGCGGCAAGCGTCGGGTCAAACGACACCGCGTCACTCAAGGGGTACCTGGATGGCAATGGTGGTGACATTGAAAGCCAGGTCTCGGCGATTGACTACAAGTATGATGTCACACCCCAGATCTTTCTCGCAGATACCTCCGAGGGCGTTGTCCAAGTGAATCCGGAGTCAGCCTTCTCGTCGCTTGGCATGGGCTCCGGCTCCTCTTCCTTGGGGATGTCGACCGATGTGTTCTCCCAGCTTCCTGGCACGCTGTCGCTCTTCGAGGACCAGTACGACGTGAAGGCAGGCCGTTGGCCCGAGACGGCCGACGAGCTGGTGCTCGTGCTTGACTCCAAGGGGAGGCTGCTCGACCTTCTCGCCTACGACATGGGCCTTCGTGACCACAGCGAGCTCGAGACGATGGTGAGCGAGTTTGTCTCGGGGGAGGCTGTGGAGGATGCCGACGCCTCGGCAACCTATACCACAGACCAGCTTATGTCGCCGACGTTCTCGCTGGTCAACGCCAGCGACATGTATTCCTACGAGCAAAGTCTGGGCGTGTGGTCCGACCGCTCCGACGACGAGGAATACATGAGGTCGCTGGTTGAGAATGGCACCAAACTCCACATCGTGGGCGTTGTGCAGCCCAAGGAGTCCAGCCGCGCGCACACGCTCTCCTCGGGCATCTACTACACCAAGGCGCTGACCGAGCAGGTCATCTCTGACGCCGCGCAGTCGCAGATCGTCCAGGACCAGATTGCCAATCCCGATGTGGACGTCTTCACCGGTGAGACCTTTGCCGACGAGGCGGCGGGCAACACGGACAGCATCGACTTCTCCTCGTTCATCACCATCGATGGGACCAAGTTCCAATCGGCCTTCTCGTTTGACAGCGCGGCACTTGCGGCAAGCGCCTCTAGCCTTGACCTCTCGGGGCTCGACCTCTCCCCCATGGACCTCTCGTCTATCACTGTGCCCGCGATGGACCCCTCGGAGCTGCAACTTGACTCGCCCGACTTGCCGCAGCTGAGTGCCGATGACCTCAGGCAGGTCTTCCCCGACCTCACGGAAGGCCAGGTCAGAGAGGCACTCTCGGGCGTGAGCGTCAAGTTCAGGGACGGTGGGCAGGAGCGCCTTGCCGAGGCCCTTACCCAGGTGGCGCAGGGATGGGTGGCTTGGCAGCAGGAGAACCCCAGCGGGAGCGTTGCGGACTACCTCGCCTCGGATGCGGTGAGCGAGAAGATCCGCACCGCCGTGGTGGATTCCATCGACACCGACGACCTCAAGCAGCAGCTTGCCGAGGCCGTGGGCAAGCTTGCAGGCTCCGGCGCGACTACGCCTGAGGGCGTCACGACAGACGTCGTGAACAAGGTGGTCGCACTCTACCAGGAGAAGGTTGCGGACAGCCTCACCACGGCAATCACGTCGGCGGTGAGCCAGTACGTGCAATCTGCCATGGCGCAGGTCATGACCCAGGCGGCCATCCAGATCGAAGCGGGCCTCGAGGATGCGCTCACGGCCTCCATGGAGAGCTTCATGGGTAACATGGCAAGTGCGATGCAGGTAGACGAGTCGAAGCTGGCAAGTGCGTTCCAGTTCAACCTTACCGAGGACGACCTCAAGGCCATCATGAGCTCGCTTCTGGGCTCTGGCAGCGCGACCTACGACGGCAACCTGAGCAAGCTGGGGTACAGTGACCTGGACAAGCCCTCAGAGATTGACATCTACCCCACAGACTTTACCGCCAAGGACAAAGTCATCTCGATCCTCAACGACTACAACGACATGCAGAGGCAAGCAGGGGAGGAAGACAAGGTCGTGACCTGGTCCGACATGGTTGGCACCATGATGAGCTCAGTCTCGGACATCCTCAACATGGTGACTGCCATGCTTGTGGCGTTTGTGTCCATTTCGCTTGTCGTCTCGTCGATCATGATCGGCATCATCACATACATCTCGGTGCTCGAGCGCAAGAAGGAGATTGGCATCCTACGCTCGATTGGTGCGAGCAAGCTCAACATCTCTGAGGTGTTCAACGCCGAGACCATCATCGAGGGGCTGGTGGCAGGTGTAATGGGTATTGGCATTACGCTGATGCTGCTCATACCTGCCAACTCCATCATCGAGAACAACTTCGACGTGTCCAACCTCGCGCAGCTCCCACCCCAGGCAGCGGTGGGGCTCATCGCGATATCCGTGGCGCTCACCTTTATCGCGGGGCTTATCCCTGCGGCCAAGGCGTCGCGCGAGGACCCGGTCGAGGCGCTGAGGAGCGAATAGGGGCCTACTGGCGAATTGATGGCTGAGCGGTATCTGCCAGGAGGCTTGCGAGCTCGGTTTCGGTTGCGAAGCAGAGGTCTCCTGCCACAGTGGCCTTGTAGGCGCTGGCCATGGTCGCATAATCGATGCAGAACTGCGGGTCCCATTTGCAGCTCTGTGCGTGAACCATGCTTGCAGCAAAAATGGTCCCGCTGCTGGAGAGGTCTGTTACCGCAGCCCTCTGTGTCTTTGAGAGATACTCTCCATCACGGGTGAGAAGTGCGCCTCGGAAGCTGCCAAAGTCATAGCGGTCGCTCTGCCTTACGACAAAACAAGCTTCATGGAGCGGATAATCAAGGAGAAGACCCTTGAACACCGAGAGGCAGTAGTCAAAGGTCTCGTTCTTCGGAATGTTGGCGCTCGTTATTGAGAGTATGTCATCTTCAGACGCAATGAGTTCGTCAATGTTTGGGAGAAGCTGGTGCATACGTTCCATAGCGACGCTTGGCTCCAGCATTGTGCTGCGGTAATTTAGGTCGCACACTACATGGATTCCGCGACCTCGGCAGGCGTACAAGCCTTCTTTGCACGCAGCGAACATCTCCTCTGAAATGGCAGGTGTCACACCGGAGAAGAATAGCAAGTCGACGCCGTTGAGCATGCGATCCCAGTTGAAATCGGTGCGCGAAGCCATGGCCATGGCAGTGCCGCTGCGGTCATACGTGACAATGGAAGGCCTAATTGAGCGCCCACGCTCGGAATAGTAGAGGCCCATTCGTTCGCTCGACCTAATGACGCGTGATGTGTCTACTCCACAGCGAGCAAGCATCATGAGGGAGTTTGTCCCTAGACGATTTGCAGATACCTTCGAAGCAAAAGCAACGCTTTCCCCTTGGGAGGCCAGCGAGGCGGCCACAACTGCCTCGCTGCCGCCATAGGTGACTTCGAGTGCATGGGCATCCTCGAGGCGTTCGTAGCCCATGGTCGCCAGTCTTATGAGGGGCTCGCCAAAGCAAAGAATATTCAACCGAGAACTCCTTGTTGACGTGATGATAGTCGTGGTGGCCACAATCCCTATGAGCACGCTGACGGCTTTTGCCATGTCTGCTGTCCCTTCGTTTCCGCCACACCAAAGCGTATGCACTGGCTTGGTGGAGGGGATAGGTGCCCACGCAAGAATTGTGAGAACAGTGCAGGTCTCATCGCCTAAAAGGCAGGAGCGGGGAGACTGAAAAGATAGTAACACGGCAATTGCATCAAAGGCGATGGGGGAGAAGGAGGGTTTCCACAGGATGTGCGCTTCCCCCCGCGCCCTTCTTCAGGAAACCGCCAACGCAAGACGCCAAGGCAGGTAGCAGGAGCAAATGACGGTACCCCGAACAGTGCTTCCTCCATCAGTACCGAGGCTTTCTGACATGGGTTACCTTCTTCGGCCGAATCTTCTTGCAGAAGGCCACGCCCTCCTCTACTCTTCCGCAGTAGCTTAGCTTGACCCACAATCCAGATTCCTGCTCCCA
>NZ_DBHHPX010000031.1:2195-32194 GCF_057241865.1 Tractidigestivibacter sp. | reverse complement strand
CTTCTCGGCGCAGACCTCACTTGCCCGTGCTACCCACTAGAAACGCGGAAGAGCCTATAAAAAACGATGAGGTTTGGCTGGACATGCTGAGGCTTGGGAACAGTCTCTCTCATATCCACGGGGCTCGCAGAGGATTCGGCTCGCGAGGCTCTGGACGGATTCGTTTCCGCCCTTGCGACTTTCGAGCGGGATGCGTGCGAGGTGGTGGAAAACCTTCCCAGGTAGGTGCCGTGCGGTCTCGATTCCGCGCGTCCAGGACCTTTCCACCACATTGGAGTACGGGCCCGAGGCCAAACGGCCTCGGGCCCGTATGCGTAGGCATGCGTTGCCGAGAAGTGCCGCGCTACTCTGCGGCCAGCGTCTCGGTGATGCTTGCTGCGGCGGTCTTGCCTGCACCCATGGCCAGGATGACCGTTGCGGCACCGGTGACGATGTCGCCGCCAGCCCAGATGCGGGGGTTGGAGGTGCGGCCGTTCTCGTCAGCCACGATGTAGCCCCACTTGTTGAGGTCCATGCCACCGATCTTCTTGGCGAAGGGGTTGGCGTTGGTGCCAATGGCGGAGATGGCTACGTCGCAAGGAATCTCCTCGATGGCCCCTTCGATGGGCACCGGGCGACGACGGCCGGAGGCGTCGGGCGCGCCCAGCTCCATCCTCTGGACCCTCACGGCACACACGTTGCCGTCCTCGCCGGCAATGAACTCAAGCGGCGAGACAAGCGGCATGACCTCGACTCCCTCGGCCTTGGCGTGGTGAAGCTCGGCGCGACGGGCGGGCATCTCGGCCTCGGTGCGGCGGTATGCGATGATGGCACGCTCGGCACCCAGGCGCTTGGCCGTACGCACGGCGTCCATGGCGACGTTGCCGCCACCAAAGACCACGACCTGCTTGGCGTGCTTGGTGGGGGTGTCGTACTTGGGGAACTCGTTCGCCTTCATGAGGTTCACGCGGGTGAGGTATTCGTTGGCGAAGAAGACGTTGGGCAGGTTCTCGCCCGGGATGTTGAGGAACTTGGGCAGGCCGGCACCGGTTGCCACGTAGATGGCATCGAAGCCCTTCTCGCCCAGCAGCTCCTCGGCGTTGGCGAGGTTGCCCATGACGGAGTTGAACTCGAACTTGACACCCAGCTCCTTGAGGCCGTCGATCTCGCGCTTGACGACCGCCTTGGGCAGGCGGAACTCGGGGATGCCGTAGACGAGCACGCCGCCGCCGGTGAAGAACGCCTCGAAGACGGTGACGTCAAAGCCGTTGCGAGCAAGCTCGCCGGCGCAGGTGATGCCGGAGGGGCCAGAGCCGATGACGGCAACCTTCTTGCCGTTGGCAGGCCTCATCTGGGGCCTGCTCGCAAGTTCCGGCTGGTCGCCCAGGAAGCGCTCGAGCTGGCCGATGGCCACGGGCTCGGACTTCCTGCCGCGTATGCAACGGCCCTCGCACTGGCTCTCCTGCGGGCACACGCGGCCGCAGATTGCGGGGAGCATCGAGTCCTCGTGGATGACGTCGAGGGCGGCGCCAAAGTCCTGTGCGCGTATCTTCTCGATGAACTGGGGGATCTTGATGTTGACCGGGCAGCCCTCGACGCAGAGCGGCTTCTTGCAATCCATGCAGCGCTCGGCCTCTGCCAGCGCCATCTCCTTGGTGAAGCCCTTGTCGACAGGGCGGAAGTCGCGGGCGCGCTCGTCCGCCTGCTCCTCGTTGTCGGGAGTGCGCGGAGACTTCATGTCGGGGACAAAGCGACCGTTTACCTGTGGCATGCGCACATCGCCTCCTCATAGGCCTTGAGGGACTGGCCCTCCTCGGTACGATATGCGGCCTGGCGCGCGCGGAGGTCGTTCCAGTCGACCTTGGTGGCGTCAAAGTCGGGGCCATCGACGCAGGCGAACTTGGTCTCGCCGTCGATCTCGACGCGGCAGCAACCGCACATGCCCGTGCCGTCGACCATGATGGGGTTGAGCGACGCGGTGATGGGGGTGTTGTACTTCTCGGCCGTGAGCGTGGAGAACTTCATCATGGGGACGGGGCCAACGCAGAAGACCTCGTCGACGGCCTTGGCCTGGAGTAGGCGCTCGAGCGGGACGGTGACCACGCCCTTCTCGCCATAGGACCCATCATCGGTGGTGATGTGGATGTGGTCATCGGGCAGGAGTTCGCGGAACTGATCCTCGAGCAGCAGTAGGTCCTTGGTGCGCGCACCCATGATGGCGTGTACCTCGTGGCCGGTCTTCACCAGCGTGCGGGCAACGGGGTACGCGATGGCCAGGCCAACACCGCCGCCTATGACGCAGGTGGTCCCGGGAGCCATGACCGTGGGCTGGCCCAGCGGTCCGGTGACGTCCTCGATGGAGTCACCGGGCTCGTAGCCGGAGAGCATCTTCGTGGTCTTGCCAACCACCATGAAGATGAACTCGACCCAGCCCTCTTCGGGGTTCCAGTCCGCAAAGGTGAACGGTACGCGCTCACCGGTCTCGTTGGCGCGAACCATCAGGAACTGGCCAGCGTGTGCGTGCTTGGCCATCTGTGGCGCCTCGATGCGGAACTTGAACACCTTCTCCGAGAACTGTGTCTTTTCGAGGATCTTGTACATGAAGCAAACTCCTCTCCTGAACTGCCTGTTCCGTAGCGCCGCAGTCATCTGCGACGCTGACGTGCCATGCCTTGTCGCGCAGGCTTCCCAACCTACGCAAACACTTCCATTCTACTTAATGAGGTGCTGGCAGGAAGCAGGATTCGTCCTGCGCGGTTACTCCATCTGTTGGGCACGCAGCGGTCCGCAGAGGTGAGCGGTGCGTGCCCGCTTGTCCGCAGAGCATGTGGAGCCAAGCAGCTGCGGGCTGCGTGTGGGGCCGACGGCGCCGCCCTAACGCAGGGCGTCGGCAGGCATGCCATCGTTGATGATTTGGCCGCAAAGCGATGCCGCATCCTGGGCCAGGATCTGGAACTCGTCCAGGAAGCCGCCTTTGAGCTCGCGTAGGACGTAGTCTGCCACCTGCATCTTCCCGGGTGGGCGGCCAATGCCACAGCGTAGGCGCGAGAAGTCCCTCGTGCCCAGCTTGTTGGCAATGGAGCGCAGGCCGTTGTGGGCGTTGAGGCCGCCGCCCCACTTGGCGTGCACCTCTCCGGCGGGCAGGTCTACCTCGTCGTGCACCACAAGGATCTCTGCGGGGGACAGGTGCTCCTGTCGCATGAGCTTTGAGAGCGGCCCTCCGCTCGTGTTCATGAAGCCTTGCGGCTTGGCGAGAATGACCTCACGCCCGCCGATGGCCGCACGGGCAACCATGCAGCCGGCCTCGCTTTTCCAGTAGCGCGTGCCGGCCCGCTCTGCCAGGGCGTCGACAGTGGCAAAGCCGATGTTGTGGCGCGTGTGCTCGTATTCCTGGCCAGGATTTCCCAGGCCGCACACGAGCCGGATTTCCTTGGGGCGTGCGGGCATGCCGTTCCTCTCGCCGTTGGTGCTTGCGGTCACGGTAAGGGTAGCGCATGGGGGCAGGCCATGCGGGGCGGGACGGCGCCCCGGGCCCCTGGCGTCCTCGGCGTGCCGGAACTCGAATCTACCGCACGGCCCGATCGTGGTTCACAGGCCGATAGAAGAGCTCTGCCACCTCAGCCGGATCGCGCGTCTGTCCCAGCGCCCACATGGTCTTGGCCACCAAGGCCTCTGTGGTCATGTCGTCACCGCGAAGTATGGCCGGCTCCTTGGCGTAGGCACTCCCAACCTCGTAGACGCCCAGGTCAAGGCCCTCCTCCGAGACCTGCGTGGTGAGCACGATGGTCTTGCCGCAGCCGATCCAGTCAAGGATCGCCTGCTCGAAGCGGGCATCCTTGCACTCTGGGATGCCGCCGATGCCAAAGGTCTCAAGGATAACGGCGTCGTAGTCTGGCCCCAGCGCGTCAAGGATGTTGGGCCCCAGGCCCGGGGTGAGGCGCACCACTACAACGTGCTCGTCCAGCTGCTCGTAGACGCGCGGGCGTCCCCGGCGCTGTCTCCCCGCCCCCGCGGCTCCGGAGATGGTCATGCCCTCCCGGCCCTCCCGGATAATGCGATTGTTGCGGATGATTGCCGGCAGCGGGTAGTTCACGCTGGTAAACGCGTTGAAGCTCATTGTGCGCTGCTTGTGGGCGCGCGTCCCTACGATGACGGAGCCCCCAAACACGATGGACACGTCGTGCGAGGCGTCATCGGTGGCGTAGAGCAGCGACTGGTAGAGGTTGAGCTTGGCGTCGGTGAAGGGGTTGGCCATGGGCTGCTGGGAGCCCGTGAGCACGATGGGCTTGGGACTTCCCTGGATGAGGTAGGAGAGCGCCGCTGAGGTGTAGGCCATGGTGTCGGTGCCATGCAGCACAACAAAGCCGTCGTAGTCGTTGTAGGCATCCGTGATCGTTGCCGCGATGCGCCTCCAATCGCGCGGGCGCATGTTGGTGGAGTCGATGTTCATG
Organism: Tractidigestivibacter sp.; assembly: GCF_057241865.1. Taxonomy (NCBI): domain Bacteria; kingdom Bacillati; phylum Actinomycetota; class Coriobacteriia; order Coriobacteriales; family Atopobiaceae; genus Tractidigestivibacter; species Tractidigestivibacter sp. The sequence continues at coordinate 27,764 of NZ_DBHHPX010000031.1, read as the reverse complement.
GGCTGAACGATGTCCAGGTCACAAAGGCCGCATGCCTGTGGTACGTAGCCGGCCAGCTCCTCTCCGGTGAGCGCCGGTGCAAGGCCGCCACCGTCTGCCTCCGGCATGGAGGCAATGGTCCCGCCCGTGGCGACCATGAGAATTCTCTTCATGCGTCCCTCCGTTCGAGAAGTGCGTCTGCCGAGAGGTGCCGGCCACGCACCCCTCGGTTCTACGCTTCCGGCCTCACCAGGATGGGGATGCTATCCAACTTGTCAGCCGCCGTTGCAGGCAGGTAGACCGTAAGCTTGGCGCCACCGGTGGGAAACTCCGCCCAGCCCTCCTCGCCAATCGCCACGGTGCCCTCGACGCCGAGCACGCAGCGCCACGTCTCGCCCGCGTGACCCGCGCCCACGCACATGCGCTTTGTGGCGTTGCCCGCGCGCGTGGAGAGCAGGATGGCCGCCCCCGAGACTCCGTGTCGGGCGGTGCCCTCGCGCGTCCAGCCGACGAGGTCCTTCTCGTCAAACCAGTCGCGCTGCTCGCCGTAGGCAAAGCGGCGACGGACCTCCATGAGCAGCTCGAGCTCGGGAACGGCCGGAATCTGGTCGTTGGGGAGGCCAAAGAGGTCGCCCATGAAGACGCAGGGATATCCTGCCTCGCGCAGCAGGATGAGCGCGTAGGCAAGCGGCTTGAACCAGGGTTCGACCGTCGACTCGAGGGCCTGGTCGGGCTGGGTGTCGTGGTTGTCCACGAAGGTCACGGCGTGAACGGGGTCGGCGCTCACGAGGCTTCCGTCCAGGATGTGTGCGAGGTCGATGTCGTCACCTGCCGTTGACGCGTGGTAGAAGTTGAAGTGGAGCGGCACGTCGAAGAGGCTCATGGCCCCCTCATGGCCAAGGTACGCCTGAAGCTCGTCTACGCTCTGGGACCAGTACTCTCCCACGGCAAAGAGCTCCTTGCCGGTCTTCTCGCGCATGCGAGAGAGCCAGTCAAGGTAGAACGAGCGGCTCATGTGCTTCACGGCATCCAGGCGCACGCCGTCCACTCCGGTAAGCCCCAGGTACCAGCCGCCCCACGTGGCGAGCTGCTTGCGCACGCGCGGGTCGTCCAGGTCGACGTCAGCGCCCATGAGGTAGTCGTAGTTGCCAAGCTCATGGCTCACCTCGCCTGACCACTGCTTGCCCACAAGGCGGTAGATGCCGTTGCGACCCTCGAGCTCGTCGTAGTCGACGCCCGTGAAATCCGTGATGCCCCACTGGTAGCGGTCGAGCCTCCCGTCGCGGCCGGGGAACTCGAAGCGCGTGTAGGCACGAATCTCGCGCGGGTCGCCCACGGTCTGCATGCGGTCTTGGCCGTCGCATTCCTGTGCCAGCACCAGCTGCGTGCCGTCTGCGCCCATGCGGTGGTTGAGGACCACGTCGGCAAGCACGTTGACGCCCTGCTCCTGGATGGCGCGGATGGCTGCCAGGTACTCGTGGCGCGTGCCGTACTTGGTGCGTACCGAGCCCTTCTGGTCGAACTCGCCGAGGTCCCAAAGGTCGTAGACGCCATAGCCCACGTCCTCGGCGCCCGCCCGCCCCTTGTAGGCAGGCGGCATCCAGACCGAGGTGAAGCCCTTCTCCGCAAAGCGTGGGGCCATCTTGGCGAGGCGGCGCCAGTGCTGGCCGTCTGCTGGCAGATACCAGGAGAAGGCCTGGAGCATGAGTCCGTTCTTCGTGTTGACTGCCATGGGTCTCCTACTTTCGGGGCTTGATACCCAGGCGCTCGCGACGGGCGATGGCGTAGCCCTCGACGTTCTTCTGCTTGCTGCGCTCGATGGCGAGCGCATCGTCGGGCACGTCGTGCGTGATGCAGGAGCTGGCACCTGTAATGGCGCCGGCGCCAATGCTGATGGGTGCGACCATCATGGTGTCAGAGCCGATGAAGGCCCCGTCGCCGATGGTGGTGCGGCTCTTGTGCACGCCGTCGTAGTTGCAGGTGATCGACCCGCCACCGATGTTCACCCCGGAGCCCATCTGCGTGTCGCCAATGTAGGAGAGGTGTGGCACCTTGGAGCCCTCGCCGACCACGGAGTTCTTGAGCTCCACGTGCGTGCCGGCCTTGGCACTGCGAAGGAGGTGGGTGTGGCCGCGCAGGTAGGCGCGAGGTCCGCAGTTGACGTCGTCGTCGATAGCGGAGTCTACGATTACGGTCTCGTCCACGGTGCAGTTGTTGCCCACCGTCGCGTCCTCGAGGCGACTGTTGGGGCCAACCACGCATGCCTCGCCCACGGACGTCTTGCCCCAGATGAAGGTCTGGGGGAGGAGGACGGTGTCCTTGCCAACGCGTGCCTCAGGGCCAATCCAGACCTGGTCGGGGTCGAGCATCGAGACGCCGGAGCGCATGAGGCCCTCGTTGATGCGGCGCTGCATGACCTTGGTGACCTGCGCCAGCTGGACGCGGTCATTCACGCCCAAGAGCTCCTCGTAGTCGTCGCAGTGGACAGCCGAGACGGGCTCGTCCATGTCCGCGTAGACGCCAACCATGTCGGTGAGGTAGTACTCGCCCTGGCTGTTGTCGTTCGTGATCGTGTCGATGCCGGACGAGAGGCGCTCGCCGCAGAAGCAGTAGGCGCCGGCGTTGCACTCAAGAAGCGTCGCGCGCTGCTCGGGCGTGCAGTCCTTGTCCTCGATGATGGCGCGCACCTTGCCGTCCTCGATGAGAACGCGGCCGTAGCCCGCAATGTCGGGCGGGGTCATGGTGAGCAGCGTGCAGGCGCTGTGGCTCGCACGGGTGGCGTCAACCAAGGCCGAGATGGTCTGCGGGCGAATGAGTGGAAGGTCGCCGTTGAGAACCACCACGGGCCCGGCAAAGCCGCCCAGGGCGTCGCGCGCCACGCGCACGGCGTGGCCGGTTCCCAGGCGCTCGGTCTGCTCGGCAAACTCGACGCCCTTCTCGTCTGCGAAGCAGGAGCGAACCTCATCGGCGCCATTCCCCACGACAAGCACGATGCGGTCGACGCCGGCCTTGCGGGCGGCGTCGACAACCCACCATGCGAGGGGCTTGCCAAGGACCTCGTGCATGACCTTGGGGTGATGTGACTTCATGCGCGTTCCCTCGCCGGCGGCAAGGACGATCGCGGTGACGGGCATGGCTGCCTCCTACGTTCGTGGTGGTTTAGGGGCTGCAAGGCCACCCCGACCTGTGCCGAGGGGCTGCATGACGGCTCAATGATAGCTCAGGCATATGGTTGAGACGTGCGGCCTGCCATTCCCTTGCCGTGCCCGCGCGCTGCTGCGGTGCGGACGAGCGCCCATCCAATGGGAAGCGCCAGGAGCGCCCAGAGCGCTGGTGTGGGGCGCAAGGTAGTCGATGGGGCCAAGGTCCTGCGGTTGGCCCCAGGGGGCCGAACAGCCGAGAAGCCCCCATAGCGTCCAGCGCAAAGCCCGCGCCCTCAGCGAGTGCCACCAGGAGCATCATGCAGGCTACACGTACGAGAGCGACGCCGCGGGGGCTTCCTCGGCGGCGTCGATGATCCTCTCGCTTGCCTGGGGTTTCTTGTCCGCCATCCGTCAGACCTCGGAGTGGCCCGCCGCGCCCTGGGAGACCGAGTTGTTGGCGTAGACGTTGTAGATGCACGTTGCCAGGGGCTCGGCAATGCTGATCTGCTTGATCTTGGAGCCGGGCTTGTTTGCCGCCTCGCATGGGATGGCATCGGTGACCACGCACTCGACGATGGGCGCGTTCTGCAGGCGCTCGACGGCCTGGCCGGAGAAGATGCCGTGGGTGGCAGAGACGTAGATGTCGCCGGCGCCCATCTCCTTGAGCTTGTTGATGGAGCCCACAAGGGTGCCGCCCGTGTCAATCATGTCGTCGTTGATGATGCAGGTCTTGCCCACGATGTTGCCGATGACGCCCATGACCTCGGCAGCATTGTGCTTGGGACGGCTCTTGTGGGCGATTGCCACCTCGCAGCCAAGGTAGTCCGCAAGCTTCTTGGCAACCTTTGCGCGACCCATGTCGGGCGAGACCACCACGGTGTTGTCCCAGTCGAAGTGCTTGGTCTTGAAGTAGTCACCAAAGTTGTAGAGGGCGGTGAGGTGCGTCACGGGGATGTCGAAGAAGCCCTGAATCTGGCCAGAGTGCAGGTCGAGGGTGATGACGCGGTCTACGCCGGCAGCCTCGAGAAGGTTGGCCACCAGGCGGGCGGTGATGGGCTCGCGGCTTGAGGCCTTGCGGTCTTGGCGCGCGTAGCCGTAGTGGGGGATGACAGCCGTGAAGCTCTCCGCGCTTGCGCGGGTGGCGGCGTCGGCCACGATGAGCGTCTCCATGATGAGGTCGTTCACGTTCTTGCCGGCGATGGTCTGGATGAAGAAGACCTCGTCGCCGCGGACAGACTCCTCAAAGCGAGCGTAGATCTCCCCGTTGGCGAACTTCTCGATCTTGAGACCTTGGAGCTGGAGCTGGAGGATGCCTGCGATGTCCTGGGCGAGCTTGGGGTTGCTTGTACCGGAGTAAAGCTTGATTTCCTTTTGGTAGGTGGTGGGCTTGCTCAGGTCTTCGTACATCGGCTGCCGTCCTTCCGTCTCCTATGCCAGGTTATTCAGGTTGTTCTCGCAGGCACGATGATAGCGTAGCTCATGCGCCTGCCGCTACCTTACATGAGCGCTTCATTCTCATCCCAGGAGGACCTTGGGAAGATCCCAGGGCTGGCGGGGCATGCGTTTTTGCCTGTGGGAAGTGTGGCGCCATGGCTTGGCTGCCGGGCCAAGAGGTGTGTGCGAGAAGGGATTGGCTGGGGTAGTAGGATTCGAACCCACATTCCAGGCACCAAAAACCCGTGTCCTAACCGTTGGACGATACCCCAGTGCGTGTGGCGCCCGCCGAGCGGGCTTCTCGGCTAGTGTATCAGAGTGTGGGTGCGCGGGAGAGTGCGCTCCTCGTGTCGAGAGGGGAGATCATAGCATGATGAAAGCAATTCAGCGGTTTGGCGGTGCCCTCTTCACCCCTGCCATGCTCTTCGCCTTCGCGGGGGTTGTGGTGGGACTGGGGACGCTCTTCACCACCGAGCCCATCATGGGGCCCATTGCGGCGGCAGGTACCGCCTGGACAAAGTTTTGGACCGTGTTCCTTGATGGTGGGTGGACGGTCTTCAATCAGCTGCCGCTGCTCTTTGCCGTTGCGCTTCCCATCGGTCTTGCCAAGAAGCAGGCCGGTCGCTGCTGCCTTGAGGCGTTTGTCGCATATCTCACGTTTAATTACTTCGTGAGCTCGATGCTCTCGGCGTGGGCACCTGAACTGGGCGTTGACTTCTCGGCAACCGCCGGGACCTCCGAGGGCATCGTGGCCATAGCCGGCATACGCACGCTCGACATGGGCATTGCGGGTGCGCTTCTCGTCTCCGGCGTGGTCATTGCGCTGCACAACAGGCTCTTTGACACCAGCCTCCCCGAATGGCTCGGGGTCTTCTCGGGCTCGACGTTTGTGTACATGGTCTCGTTCGTCGTGATGCTGCCGCTGGCGGGTGTGGCTGTGCTGGTCTGGCCCAAGGTCCAGTTTGGCATGCGCGTTTTCCAGCAGCTCGTTCTCGATGCGGGCTCGGCGGGCGTGGGGGTCTTCGTCTTCCTTGAGCGCGTGCTCATCCCGTTTGGCCTACACCACCTGCTCTACGCGCCGTTCTACTACGACAACGTGATAGTGCAGGGCGGCATCTACGCTGCCTGGGCAAACGCCCTGCCCCAGATGGCGGCCTCCACCAGGCCGCTTGCAGAGCTTGCGCCCTGGGCCTCGCTTACGGCGACGGGCTGGTCCAAGCTCTTCGGCATCCCAGGCATTGCGGCCGCTTTCTACGTCACGGCCAAGCCCGAGCGTCGCAAGCGTGTGCTGGCCCTTCTCGTCCCCGTGACGCTCACCTCTATTCTCTGCGGCGTTACCGAGCCCATCGAGTACACCTTCCTCTTTGTGGCACCGCAGCTCTTTGTGGTCCATGCTGCGCTCGCCGCCTGCCTTTCCATGACCATGAACGCCTTTGGCGTGGTGGGCGTCTTTTCGGGCGGGCTTATCGAGATGTCATCGCTCGACTTTGTGCCCCTTTCGGCGACGCACGGTCAGACCTACCTCGTGGCCCTGGGGATTGGCCTGTGCTATACGGTCATCTACTTTCTGGTCTTCCGCCTTCTCATTCTGCGCTTCGACTTCAAGACACCTGGCCGCACTGACGAGGAGGACATCCGTCTGAACACGCAGGACGAGTACCGTGACGCCCATGGCATGCCGCGCGCGCAGGATGGCAGGCGGCTGGGAGCTGCGGGCGAGAAGGCAGACGGCGACCAGACGGATGCCTTTGCCACCCGCCTGGCTGAGCTGCTGGGTGGTGCGGAGAACATCGGGGGTATCACCAGCTGTGCCACGCGGTTGCGCGTGGACGTGCATGACCCCGGACGCGTTGCGGCGAACGGGGCGTTCGTGGCCGCTGGCGCGCGTGGTGCCATATGCAACGGACGTGCGGTACAGGTGATCGTGGGGCTCAACGTGATACAGGTGGCGGAGGGAATCCAGAAGGTTCTGGGGATGGGTGAGTGAGCGTGGCGGGCGTCGGGGGCGCAACAGATGCCGCCATACTGGGTCGCTCTAACTTATTGGATAACATGTCTGATATGTAGGCCCCCTTGTTGTGGGTTTGAACAAGTGGTTGAATGACAGCAGGTAAGTTGCACCGGCGAAGATGCGGTGTCGCGAGCAAGCCCGCCCGCACCCCGCCGTAGGGATGAGAGACGAGGCCTGCCGTGGGCGAGCGCGTGACAGCGTTCTTTGACATCGATGGGACCCTGGGCTGGACCGATCCGGTTTCCCGCGAGCAGATGGGTGACGGGGAGCGCAAGCTCTCGCCGGCCCCAAGCCCAGCCGTGGCAGACGCCATCAAGCGCTTTGTGGCCAAGGGCAACCGTGCGTTCATCTGCACGGGGCGCGCGCCACAGGATGTCCACTCCCAGATGGCTGCCCTGCCCTTCTCGGGCATGGCCTGCCTGGCCGGTGCGTATGTGAGGGTAGGGGACCGCGTCCTTCGGGACGTCGCCCTGCCGACAGAGGTCCTGACCTGCGTTGATGCGGTTCTCTCCCAGACCGGTATGGGTGCCCTTCTGGAGTCCACCCATGGTTCCGTTGACGTGCGTGGGGGTGCCGTCGGCACACACCAGCCGTCTCCCGCGAACGTGGGCGAGGCCCTGCGGCTCATTCCGGGCGGACGCGTGCACAAAGTCGTGCTGCCAACGTCTGCCGCGAAAGCCGTGGCCGAGAGGCTCTCCGGTGTGGTAGGGCTCTCCGTCACGGGGCTTGAGCTTGGGAACAGCGAGGTAGGGCTGTCGGAGAACTGCAAGTGCGACGCCGTGAAGGCGATTCTCGACTACCTGGGCGACGCGGGCGCCACCTATGGATTTGGGGACTCCGAGAACGACCTTAGCCTGTTCAAACAGGTTGACGTGTCCGTGGCGATGGGCAACGCCGCGCCGGCGGTGAGGGAGGCTGCGACCTACGTGACCGATACCGTGGGCAACGACGGCGTGGCCACGGCCCTCGCCAGACTGGGTCTCATTTAGGCGTGTCCGGGTTGGTGTTGCGATGACGGGGAAGACTCACATTGCCGTTGGGGCTGCGGCCGCCCTTGCGGTTGCTAAGCACGTCCCGGTGGCGCTGATGGGCGGGGTCCCGGTGCTTGCGGGCCAGGCTTCGTCGCTGGCATGCCTTGCCGCCGGTGGGGCAGGAGGCCTCCTCCCCGATGCCGACGTTTCGACCAGCGTGGCATCGCAGCAGCTCAGAAGGGCATGGTGGCTTCTCGTTGCCGTGGTTGCTGCCACATTTGCCGCGGATGCGCCCCTTGGGGGCGACCTCGGCGAGCAGATTGTCGCCTTCGTGCGTGCTGCGGGGATGCACCAGGTCGCAGGGCTTGCCGTGATTGTGGCGGTGCTTGCCTGCGGGCGGGCATCTGGTCATAGGGGCTTCTCGCACTCGCTTGTCGCAACGCTCCTCTTCTTTGCGGGAGCGTATCTCGCGCTGCCGGGGCTTGCCCTTGCCCTTACGGTGGGATATGCGTCTCACCTGGTGATTGACCTTCCCAACAGGATGCCCGAGCGCATCTTTTGGCCCGTGTCAAAGGGTCAGTCGCTGGGTCTGTGCAAGGTCGGGGGCGTGGTGGACGGGCTGCTTCTCGCCCTGGGGGCTCTCGCCACGGCCGCACTGCTCGTGGGGTGGCTGTAGTCGCTGGGCCTGCGCGGCCGTCATCAGGACGTGGGGAATCGCCGGTCAGACGGGCTTAGGCGTCCGGGGGATTCCTAACCGGCGAAGAAGCGCGGCAGAGTGCGCCTTGCGGCGCCAACGCGCCGTGAAGCCATGCAGCCAAGACCTGCGTACCTGCCGTGCCTACCGCCTTGAGACGGTAGTGAAGCAGAAGATCTCCGGATGGTGGCGTACCTGCGTGTACTCGAACATCACGCCGTCAGAGTTGTAGGACTGGCTCTCGACCACGGCTACGCAGTTGTAGGGGTCGAGGTCCATGTAGCTGCAGTCCTCGTCGGTTGCAAGCTGCACCGTGATCCGGCGTCGGCTCGTGAGAATGCGCATCCCCAGGTTTTTCTCGAGGTAGCTATAGACGGACTTCTCAGCCTGTTCGGCGGTGAGCCTTGGAACGGCAGATGCCAGGAAGTAGTCATGGTCGACCTGGCGGGCAACATCATCCAGCGTGCGCACGCGCACAATGCGCACGAGCTCGACACCCTCGGCAAAACCGGTGCGCCGCGCAAGCCCCGCGTCGCAGGTGACGCGTTCAAATGACTTTACCTGCGTGTCAGGGACAAGGCCGTTTCTGCGCGCATACTCGCCAAAAGACTCGACACCCTCAAGCGAGCCCTGGGCGCTGCGGGACTCGCGCTGCCAGATAACCCGTACCCCCCGCCCATGCATGGGCTGCACGTACGCGTCATCCGCAAGCATGGAGACCGCCCGTCTCAGCGTGTTGCGCGAGCAGCCGTACTCTGTCGTAAGCTCTCCCTCTGAGGGAAGAAGCTCCTGGTAGGAGTAGGTTCCCTCCTGAATCTTGCCCTTGAGGTCACGGTAGATGCCCTCAAAGATTGCCTTAGGCATATGGTCTCTCCTCGATGACGAACTGCTGGCCCGCTCGGGCACGATTGCAACGGGATGCGTGCGGAGCGCAAGCAGGCCACACGCGATACCCGACATCCTAAAGCTCTCAAAGGATGTTTGGACGAGTGACTGGTGAAGCCACAGAAACAGACGGCAGTCTACCTGCAAAAAAGATGTTATCCACTTACACGTGTCTACCGTTCACCACGAAATAGGTACCGTTCAGTCAAAACTTGTTTGAACAAGATTTCTGTCACGCTATCGTCATGCACAGGAAACGGGTCGTTACCTGGGCGAGTTCGTGTAGCGGCTCCGCGATATGCGAGAGCGACGGAGGGCGTCGTTCGAGAAGAAAGCAACGGGAGGATCACGATGGGGAACATTTCGAGGAAGCAGTTCATCACGCTCGGTGCGGCGTCGGCGGCCGTCCTTGGCCTCGCCGGCTGTGGTGGCAGCCCCAGCTCCACCACCAGCAGCTCGAGCAGCGAAGACCGCTCCGGCAGCGTCTACTGGCTCAACTTCAAGCCCGAGCTGGACGACGCCGCCCAGAAGCTTGCCAAGAGCTACATGGAGAAGTACCCCAACGTCAAGGTGAAGGTCCAGACCGCCGCGTCCGGCACCTACGAGCAGACGCTCACCTCCGAGATGGACAAGACGGACGCCCCCACGCTCTTCAACATCGGCACCACCGCCGGCGTCAAGGAGTGGGGCCCCAACGCCATGGACCTCTCCGGCACCGACATCGAGAAGGCCCTCTCCACCGACGAGTACACCTACAAGGATGACCAGGGCCGCCTTGTCTGCGCTGGCCTCTGCTACGAGTCCTACGGTATCGCCGTCAACTCTGACCTGGTCGAGAAGGCCGGCCACAGCGTGGACGACATCAAGGACTTCGACTCCCTGAAGACCGTCGCCGAGGACATCCACAAGAACGCCTCCACCCTCGGCTTCGACGCCTTCGCGGCCACCGACCTCGACGACTCCTCGTCTTGGCGCGTGACTGGCCACCTCGCCAACCTCGAGTACTACTACGAGGAGAAGGACGCCGGCGGCTGGACCGAGACCCCCGCTGCCATCAAGGGCACCTACCTCCCCAACTACAAGAACATCTTCGACCTGGCCATCAACAACTCCGCTGAGGACCCCTCGACCCTCTCCACCGGCGGCCACGATCCCTCGACCGAGTTCACCAGCGGCAAGGCCGCATTCTTCTTCACCGGCTCCTGGGACTACGCCACCATCGCCGCTGCCCAGAAGAACACCACGATGATCCCGTACTACTGCGGCGTCTCCGGCGAGGAGAAGGCCGGCCTCAACAGCGGCACCGAGAACCGCCTCGCCATCAGCGACGCAGCCTCCGACGAGGACAAGAAGGCCACCATGGACTTCTGGCTCTGGCTCGTCACCGACCCCGAGGCCTCCAAGGAAATGGTCGCGCAGCTGGGTGTCCTCCCCTACACCAACGCCGCCAAGGGCGACAACGGCTACCTCAACAAGGCCGAGGAGCTCACCAAGGCTGGCAACTACACCATGGACTGGGCTACGAACTACCAGCCCAACGTCGACCAGTACCGCAAGGCCCTCGTGTCTGCCCTCAACGCCTACACGGCCGACCAGTCTGACGCCAACTGGGGCACCTTCGCGACCGCGTTTGTCGACGGCTGGGCCCAGAACTACAAGGTTGAGAACGCCTAGAGCCCCGTCCGACCCCTGACAGGCACACGGGGCCGGGTGTGATCGCGGCGCCTGGTCCCCCGTTTCTTTTCTCACGCGGGAGTGGAGAAGCATGAAAAGCAAAGCCTTAAAGCGGAGCTCCCAGATATCGTCAGCCAGACACTTCTGGTGGCTCTTCCTCCTGCCCGTGACGGCCGCGTTCTGCATTGGCTTCGTCTGGCCGTTCCTCCAGGGCATCTATCTTTCCTTCTGCAAATTCAGGACCATCTCGAGCGCACAGTTCATCGGCCTCTCCAACTACGCATCCGCGTTCTCGGACGAGTCCTTCCAGCACTCCTTCTGGTACACGGCACTCACGGCGGTCGTGTGCCTCGTCCTCATCAACGTGGTCGCGTTCGCCATTGCCTACGCGCTCACGCAGGGCATCAAGGGCTCAAACGTCTTCCGCACGGTGTTCTTTGCGCCCAACCTCATCGGCGGGATCGTGCTTGGCTATATCTGGTCGATGATCTTCGACGGCATCCTGCAGCAGTACGGGACGTCGGTGGTCCTTGAGACGAGGTATGGCTTCTGGGGCCTCATCATCCTCATGTGCTGGCAGCAGATCGGCTACATGATGATCATCTACATCGCCGGCATCCAGGCCGTCCCCGAGGACATGATCGAGGCCGCCAAGATCGACGGTGCGACCAAGGCGCAGACGCTCTTCAAGGTAATCATCCCCAACGTGATGCCCTCGATCACCATCTGCACGTTCCTCTCCCTCACCAACGGCTTCAAGCTCTTCGACCAGAACCTCGCGCTTACGGGTGGCCTGCCATACCAGCAGCTTGCCGATGGCACGACCATCAATACAACCGAGATGATGGCCCTGAACATCTACAACACGTTCTACTCGGGTACCGGTGCGTCGCGCGGCGTGGCCCAGGCGAAGGCAGTCATATTCTTCGTCCTTGTGGCAGCCATGGGGCTCGCGCAGCTCTCGTACACCCGTAAGAGGGAGGTGCAGCAGTAATGGCAAACCAGCCACAGACGCTCGCATCCGAGGCGCGTCACAAGAAGACCTTGGCCGTCGTGTTCGCCATCATCTGCGTCATCTGGGTCCTGCCGGTCGTGTGCGTGGCGATCAACTCCTTCAAGCTGAACACCTTCGTCAAGACCGAGACCTTTGCCCTGCCCACCGAGGAGAGCTTTGCCGGGTGGTCCAACTTCGTCACCGGCATGACCTTCGGCAACTATCCGTTCTGGAGCGCGTTTGGCTACAGCGCCCTCATCACCGTGCTCTCCACCGCGCTGATCCTCATCTGCTGCTCCATGGCGGCCTGGTACATCGCCCGTGTGAACTCCAGGTTCTGCAAGGTCATCTACACGCTCTGCATCTTCTCGATGGTCGTGCCCTTCCAGATGGTCATGTTCACGCTGTCCAAAACGGCCGATACGCTGGAGCTCAACACGCCCTTCACCATACCCATCGTCTACCTGGGCTTTGGCGCTGGCCTCGCAATCTTCATGTTCGTCGGCTTCGTGAAGTCCATCCCGCTGGAGATCGAGGAGGCTGCCGCAATCGACGGCTGTGGCCCGGTGCGCACCTTCTTCCTGGTGGTGCTTCCCATGCTCAAGCCCACGCTCATCTCCGTCGGCATCCTCGAGATCATGTGGGTCTGGAACGACTACCTCCTTCCGTACCTGGTTCTGGACATCAACAAGTACCGCACCATCCCCATCCAGATCCAGTACCTCAAGGGCAGCTACGGAACGGTCGACCTCGGTGCGACCATGGCGATCATCCTCATGGCCATCATCCCCGTCATCGTGTTCTACCTCGCCTGCCAGAAGTACATCATCAAGGGTGTTGCGGCCGGCGCCGTCAAGGGTTAGGCCAAAGGCCCATGCTCGTCTGAGTTTGTCCCCTCTTTCCCACCCCCTTTGCGGGGTCAACGCGGCCCCGCGAAGGGGGGGACCTCCTTGAAGACATGCAGCCCGATACGGGGGCGCGGGCCCCGGCTGCGACCTACGGAAGGAATCCGAGAGCCATGGCAGAAGTCAGCCTGAAGCACATCACAAAGATCTATCCGAACATCGAGAAGACCGCGAAGCGTCGCCTCGGCAAGAGGGGCCCAGAGCCCGAGAAGAAAAAGAGCAACCTCAAGGTTACCGACGAGGGCGTCGTGGCGGTCGAGGACTTCAACCTCGACATCACAGACCGCGAGTTCGTCGTCCTCGTCGGCCCCTCCGGCTGCGGCAAGTCCACGACGCTGCGCATGGTCGCCGGCCTCGAGAGCATCTCCGGCGGCGAGCTCACCATCGACGGCAAGGTCATGAACGAGGTGGCCCCCAAGGACCGCGACATCGCCATGGTCTTCCAGAGCTATGCCCTCTACCCCCACATGACCGTGTACGACAACATGGCCTTCCCCCTGAAGCTCCGCAAGGTCCCGCAGGACCAGATCGACCAGAAGGTCCGCCAGGCGGCAGAGACGCTGGGCATCACCCAGTACCTCGACCGCAAGCCCAAGGCCCTCTCCGGCGGCCAGCGCCAGCGCGTGGCCATCGGCCGCGCCATCGTGCGCGACCCCAAGGTGCTCCTCATGGACGAGCCCCTCTCGAACCTGGACGCCAAGCTCAGGAACCAGATGCGTGCCGAGATCATCAAGCTCCGCAAGCGCATCAACGCGACCTTCATCTACGTCACGCACGACCAGACCGAGGCCATGACCCTGGGCGACCGCATCGTGATCATGAAGGACGGCGTGGTCCAGCAGGTCGGCACCCCACAGGAGGTCTTCAACGAGCCGGCCAACCTCTTCGTGGCCGGCTTCATCGGCGTCCCGCAGATGAACTTCTTCGACGGCCGTCTCGAGAAGACCGCCTCGGGCTGCGTCCTGCACGCGCTGGACACCCAGATTGCCGTCTCGCGCGAGACGGGCAAGGCCCTCGCTGCTGCTGGCATCACCTCTGCCGATGTCACCGCGGGCGTGCGCCCCGAACAGATCCAGCTCGCCAGCGCAGGCGAGCCCGGCACCATCTCCGGCACCATCGACGTCTCCGAGCTCATGGGCTCTACGGTCCATGTGCACGCCAGCGTCAAGGGATATGACTTCGTCCTGGTCATCCCCACCATCGATTTCGACGGCGCCCTTGGCAGGTCCTTCGCCGACGGCGCACCCATCTCCTTCAAGTTCGAGCCGAACGCGGTCCACTTCTTTGACAAGACGTCCGGCAAGAACATCATCAAGCCGTAGCCTTCCCTCCCTCCCGCGACATCGGCTTGATGCGGCCCCGGCCCGCTTTTCTCGGACGGGTCGGGGCCCTTTTGCGGGAGTGCCCAAGGTGACGGCGTGCGTATGTGCGCAAGAGAGAAGGAGGCCACACATGGAGAGAGCAAGCGGCGTGCTCATGCCCGTCTCGTCGCTTCCGGGCATCGTGGGCATTGGCACCTTTGGCCGAGAGGCGTACGACTTCGTCGACTTCCTGGCTCGTACCCACCAGCGCTACTGGCAGGTGCTGCCCCTCACCACCACGAGCTTTGGAGACTCGCCCTACCAGTCATTCTCCGCTTTTGCGGGGAATCCGTACTTCATAGACGTCGAGGACCTGGTGCGCCTGGGCTACCTCTGCGAGAAGGACCTTGTCGTTCTGCCCTTTGGCGACAACCCGGAAGACGTTGACTACGGGACCCTCTTCCGTGGCCACCGTGCCCTGCTCGAGCGCGCGCTCCCGAGCTTCTCGGCAGCGCCTCCCGCAGGCTTCGATGCCTTCCGCGAGGCGAACGACCCCTGGCTTAAGCCCTACTGCGAGTTCATGACCACCAAGGAGGAGTTTGGCCTCAAGGCCTACTACGAGTGGCCGCGCGAGTACCGCAGGCGTGGCAGGGCGAGCGCGGAGCTCTGCGCCGAGCGTCCCGAGCGCATGCGCTACCACGAGATGACGCAGTACCTCTTCTACCACCACTGGAAGGGCCTGAAGGATTACGCCAACAAGCGTGGCGTCCTTATCGTGGGTGACATCCCCATCTACGTGTCCCGCGACTCGGTCGAGATGTGGGCCACGCCAGAGCTCTTCCGCGTGGACGCGACCGGCAACCCCACCTGCGTTGCCGGCACGCCGCCCGACCAGTTCTCTTCCACCGGCCAGTACTGGGGTAACCCCATCTACGACTGGGCTGGCATGGCTGAGGATGGCTACAGCTGGTGGCTCGAGCGCCTGCGTGCGAACCTCAAGCTCTATGACATCCTGCGCATCGACCACTTCCGCGGCTTTGAGTCCTACTGGTCTGTGCCCTTTGGCGCACCAGACTCGAGCTTTGGCCGCTGGGCCAAAGGCCCTGGCAGCGATGTCTTTGATGCCGTGGCCGAGCAGCTGGGCAAGCTTCCCATCATCGCGGAGGACCTGGGCTTCATGACGTCCGAGGTCATTGCCATGCGCGAGCACACGGGCTTTCCTGGCATGAGGATCCTCCAGTTTGGCCTTGATGCCGAGGGGGACTCGCTTGACCTCCCGCACCGCTATGTTGCCAACACCGTTGCCTATGTGGGAACGCACGACAACGAGACGGCCATGGGCTGGCTCAAGGACACGGCAACGCCCAACGCCCGCGAGAAGGCCGCCCGCTACCTCGCCCTTGCGCCGGGAGAGACCGTGGCACAGGGTTGCAACCGCGCCATTGCCGCCTCGGTGAGCGACACCTGCATCTTCCGCATGCAGGACCTTCTGGGGCTGGACAACTCCGCCCGCATCAACACACCCTCGACCGTTGGGAAGAACTGGCGCTGGCGCATGCTTGCGGATGCCGTGACGCCCGAGGTCGAGGCAGAGCTCTCCGACCTGACCACCACCTACTACCGGGTCCCCGGCGCGAAGGGGCTCGAGCTTCCCGAATAGGGAAGCACGGTTGCGCTGCGCAACCGTCGCCCGTCCTGCCATGTCAACGCGACATTTGGAGGTATCGCATCGCATGAAGACCGATCTTGAGGCACGCTCCCAGGAAAAGTATGGTCGTCCGCTCTCCGAGCTCGACGACTCCACCATCTGCACCATGCTCGAGGGCCTCGTTCGCGAGCATACGGCGACCATGCCGCTCAACGAGGGCAAGCGCCGCCTGTACTACCTCTCCGCCGAGTTCCTTATCGGCCGTCTGCTCACCAACAACCTCATCGAGCTGGGCGTGTACGACGAGGTCAAGTCCCAGCTGGCCGCTGCTGGCCACGATCTGGGTGCCGTGGAGGAGTGCGAGGTTGAGCCGTCCCTGGGCAACGGAGGCCTGGGTCGTCTCGCCGCATGCTTCCTGGACTCCATCGCCACGCTGGGCCTCCCCGGCGACGGCGTGGGCCTGAACTACCACTACGGCCTCTTCCGCCAGCACTTTGTCGACCTGCAACAGGCAGCGGAGCCCGATGGCTGGCTGGACCGACAGGGCTGGCTCGCGAGAGACGAGAGGGCCTATACCGTGGAGTTCGGCGGCTTCGCCGTAAAGTCTCGCCTCTACGACATTGACGTCTTGGGCTATGGGCGCACCACCAAGAACAGGCTCCGCCTCTTCGACCTCGAGGGCGTTGACGACTCCCTGGTACCGGTGAACTCGATTGACTTTGACAAGGGGGGGCTGGCCAAGAACCTCACGCTCTTCCTCTATCCCGACGACTCCGATGACGCCGGTCGGCTGCTCCGCGTGTACCAGGAGTACTTCATGGTCTCCAACGCGGCCCAGCTCATCCTCGATGAGGCCGTCGCGCGCGGCTCCAACCTGCATGACCTGCCCGACTACGCCGTGGTGCAGATCAACGACACGCACCCCTCGATGGTCATTCCCGAGTTGGTGCGCCTGCTCGTAGACGTTCACGGCTTCGAGCTTGACGAGGCCGTCTCGGTCGTGCGTCGCATGGTTGCCTACACCAACCACACCATCCTCGCCGAGGCGCTCGAGAAGTGGCCGCTCGCGAGCCTTGAGACCGTGGCCCCGCGTATCGCGCAGATCGTGGTCAAGCTCGACGAGCTCGAGCGTGCCGAGCATGGCGACAATGACGCCGTGGCCATCGTATGCGATGGCTTGGTGCACATGGCCCACATGGCCATCCACTACGGCTTCTCGATCAACGGCGTGGCGGCGCTGCACACCAAGATCCTCGAGGACACCGAGCTTCACCCCTTCTATGAGCTGTATCCCGAGAAGTTCTCCAACAAGACCAATGGCATCACCTTCCGTCGCTGGATCATGGATGCAAACCCGGCCCTCTCGGGCGTGCTCGACGACGTCCTGGGCACGGGCTGGCGCAACACCTGCGACCTCTCCGGGCTTCTCGACTTCACGGACGACGAGGCGGTGCTTGCGCGCCTGGACGACGCGAAGGCCGAGGCCAAGGCCGGTATGCGCGAGTTTCTCATGCAGACGCAGGGCGTGAGCATCCCCGAGAACGCCATCATCGACGTGCAGGTGAAGCGCATCCATGAGTACAAGCGCCAGCAGATGCTCGCGCTCTACATCATCTGGAAGTACCTCGACATCAAGAACGGAAACGTCCCCGCGCGTCCGCTCACCATCGTCTTCGGCGGCAAGGCTGCGCCCGCCTACACGATCGCGCAGGACATCATCCACCTCATCTTGCTGCTTTCCCGTTGGATTGCGGCAGACCCGGTCGTCTCGCCGCACCTTCAGGTGGTCATGATCGAGAACTACAACGTGAGCGCTGCCGAGCGTGTGATTCCCGCCGCGGACATCTCCGAGCAGATCTCGCTTGCCTCCAAGGAGGCCTCGGGTACCTCGAACATGAAGTTCATGCTCAACGGTGCCGTGACCCTCTGCACGCTCGATGGTGCCAACGTCGAGATCGCAGACCTTGTGGGAGACGAGAACATCTACACCTTTGGCGCCTCCTCCAAGGAGGTCGAGCGCCTGTATGCCGAGCGCGCCTACGACGCGCATGCGCACTACCTGCGCCCGGGCGTGAAGCTTCTGGTCGACTTCATCGCCAACCCGGCGTTCCTCGCACTGGGCAACGCCGAGCGCCTGAGGCGCCTGCACGACGACATGGCGTGGAAGGACTGGTTCATGGCGCTGCTCGACATCGAGGAGTACATCCAGAGGAAGGAGCAGATGCTCACCGACTACGAGGACCGTGGTGCCTGGCGCAGGAAGTCGCTGATGAACATCGCCAAGTCCGGCGTGTTCTCGTCCGACCGCACGATTCGCCAATACGACGAGGACATCTGGCACCTGTAGGACGCGCGGCCTCAGGCAGCCAGCCGGTAAGCGAAGGGCCCCGAAGCATCGCCGCTTCGGGGCCCATCCTGTGATACGTCGCGGTGCCCTTTCACAGCTGGATGCCCTCAAACGCGGCACAGATGGCGTCGAGCATCAAGACGGCGTAGGTCTGGGCGTCGCTCGTCGTGAAGGTGCCCTCGAAGTTGGGGCCCACGGGCAGCTCGATGCGTACCACGGGCACGTCCTCGCGCGAGCTCTCGACGGCGGTGCGCAGGCGCAAGGGGAGCGTATCGACGTCGTCCATGATCACGTTTGAGGTGGTGGAGCCGTCTGGCAGGGGTGCGGCCGAGAGAACGAGTACGGCCTGGGCCCCCTTGCAGGCGGCAGGGGCCGAGGAGTCGACAAGCTCAAGGCCCGAGGCATCGGTTGTGGCACTTGCCAGGTTCCAGATGCGACCCGCGACGTTTCTCGAGATGGGGTCCTCGCCGGTGATGCAGAGCTTGACGACTTCGAGCACGCCGGCTGCGCGGGCAAAGCCCATGCCGCCCTGTGGGTGCGGTCCCACCGCAGGGTTTCCGCCCCATACATGCCTCAGGCGGTCGATGGCGTCAAAGGTGTCGGGGAAGGCCATGCCGTCTGCCAAGAGCCCTACGCTCTCCTGGAACTGCTTGACTGCGGCTTCGGTGTGGGCGCCGTATTGTCCATCCACCGCGCCGCAGGAGAAGCCAAGCACGTTGAGGCGCTCCTGGAGCTGATGCACGTCGTTGCCGTGGAAGTTGGGGAGACGCAGGTAGAGGGTGCGGTCACCGATCTGGTAGCACTCGTCCACAAGCGCCGCCCACGTAGCCGTATCGATTGCCTCGCCCAGCTGGAGGCCGTGGTCAAGCCGGAAGCGCGCAACGGCGGTGGCAGTCGAGCGGCCAAAGGCCTTCTCGTCAGTCTCTGCCCTGTCGATCTTGTATCCCAGCGACCCCAGGCGCTCCTGGATGTCCTCCACAGCGGCGCCTGACGCGCCCTCGCGAATAGGTTCCATACCCTAGTTCCCCCCGATATCGCGGGCGCAAGGCGTCATCCGGCTAGCCCCTGCGCTCCACAAAGAAGTCTGCCATAGAATCGAGGACCGCGCGCGTGTCTCCGGCAAGCTCGACGCCCTCGAGGCGCCCCTGCGCGCTGCCCGCGAGGGCGCGTGCGCGATCCTGCACGGCATCGATGGCCCCTGCCCCCTCCATGAGCCTGACGGCACGGGCAAGCGCCCGCGTATCTGTGGCATGCGACGAGAGGATGCCGAGAAGCTCGCCCCTCTCGGCCCCCGACAGGTGCTCGAGTGCCCAGCACACGGCCATGGTGCGCTTGCCCTCGGTGATGTCGCTCCTGAAGTCCTTGCCCTGTGCCTCGGCGCTGCCAACAAGGTTGAGCAGGTCATCCTGCAGCTGGAAGGCGAGGCCCGCGTCCATGCCAAAGGCCCTCAAGGCGTCCGTCTGCTCTTGGGTGCCCCCGCCGCAGATGGCGCCCATGGCAAGCGGCGTTGCCGCCGAGTAGAACGCGGTCTTGCGTGTGGCCATGCACAGGTAGTCTGCGACGGATACGTCCCAGCGCCCGTCGCGGACCCAGCCCAAGTCGAGCGCCTGGCCCTCGAGCGTGCGGCGCTCCATCTCGACCAGCTCGCGCACTACGCGCAGGCGGCATGCGTCATCAAGGGCGGGGTCTGCCACAACCTTGCCGACGACCTCGACAAGCGCGAGGTCGCCCACGTTGATGGCGATGCCCGTGCCCTCGGCGCGGTATGTGCAGGGCTGGCCGCGGCGCACCTCGCCCTCATCGGCAATGTCGTCATGGATGAGGGCGGCAGACTGGAAGTCCTCGATGGCCGCGGCTGCCGCGAGGGCACGCGAGGCGTCCCCTCCCACAGCCTCGCAGCCGAGCAGCACCAGCGCGGGGCGAGTGCGCTTGCCGCCCGAGCGCGTGAAGCGCGCGAGCGGGGCATAGAGGTAGCGGGAGAGGTCTTGCTCCGCACCCTGTCCTGCGATGGGCTGGGGCAGGTGTGCGGAGATGTAGTCCTCGATGCGAGGCCGGCGCTCGGTGAGCCAGGCGGCAAAGAGCCCGCCCCCGTCGCCGGCGGTCGTGGTGCCGCGTGTTGCCATTGCTAGCCCTCGTAGCCGTTGGGGTTCTTGGACTGCCAGTTCCAGGAGTCACGGCACATGTCGCCGATGTCGTACTTGGCCACCCAGCCCATCTCGCGCTTGGCCTTAGAGCAGTCGGCGTAGTTGGCGTCCACATCGCCGGGGCGGCGCGGGTCAATCTGGTAGGGGAGGTCCTTGCCGCAGGCGAGCGAGAAGGCCTTGATGATCTCGAGGACCGAGGTGCCCCTGCCGGTGCCGAGGTTGAAGATCTCGACGCCGGTGCGGCCATTCATCCAGTTGAGGGCCGCAGCGTGGCCGGTTGCGAGGTCGCATACGTGGATGTAGTCACGCACGCCGGTACCGTCGGGCGTGTCGTAGTCGTTGCCAAAGACGTGTACGCACGCGCGCTTGCCAATGGCCACCTGTGCGACGTAGGGCAAGAGGTTGTTGGGAATGCCCTTGGGGTCCTCGCCCATGAGTCCCGAGGGATGCGCGCCAATGGGGTTGAAGTAGCGGAGCAGCACGACGTTCCACGCGGGGTCTGCGGTGTGGAGGTCGGTCAGGACCTGCTCGATCATCCACTTGGTCCAGCCGTACGGGTTGGTTGCGGGCTTCTTGGGGCTCTCCTCGGTAAGCGGGAGGCTGTCCGGGTCACCGTAGACCGTGGCGGAGCTGGAGAAGATGATGTCCTTGCAGCCATGGTTGCGCATCACGTCGACGAGGGTGAGCGTGTTGCCAAGGTTGTTGGCGTAGTACTCGATGGGCTTGCTTACAGACTCGCCCACGGCCTTGAAGCCAGCGAAGTGAATCACACGGTCGATGTGGTCCCCGTCGAAGACCGCGCTCATGGCCTCGCGGTCGTTGACGTCGGTGCGGTAGAAGGTGAGGCGGGCGGCCGCCGCGTCACCCACGATGGTCTTGATGCGGTCGATGACCCTCTCGGACGCATTGGAGAGATCGTCGACGACGACCACCTTGTAGCCGTCCTGCAAAAGCTCGACCACGGTGTGGCTTCCAATGAAGCCCGCGCCGCCGGTGACGAGCACGCAGGTGTCCTGGGGGTCTTTTGCCTCGCTCATGGGTTTCCTTTCGGGTCTTGTGCCAAGGTACCTCGCGGCGAATAAGCCAAGAAGACAGTATACGTTGCCGATGTGTGCACATCGTTGGGTTTGCCAGGTGGCTTGGGGGCTCGTCGTCCATCCTGCCCCGCCACAGCCCTACCGTCCGCGTCGCAACTTCTCCGCCTGCCACCTTTCCCAAACTTTTTGTTTGCATAGCGTTATAGTCTGTAAGCAAGAACGCCGTCGTTGGACAGGCTTCACATCCTCGGCGGCGAAGTCCACAGGCACCACATGGGCGGCACGTGAAAAGCATCGCTCCAGAGATGCGCCCCAGGCAGGCATCACACCCAGGGAAAGGAAAGTACCATGGCAGGAACAAGCGTTACCAGGCGTTCGTTTGTGTCGGTGGCAGTTGCTGCGGCAGGCCTCGGGCTGGCGGCATGCGGAGGCACGCAATCGCAGACCGCTCAGTCGGCCAGCTCGGCCACCGCGGATACGACGTCTGCGGCAGAGGCAAGGACGCTCACCGTCTTTGCTGCCGCATCGCTCACCGAGTCGCTCACCGAGGCCGGCGACCTCTTCAAGGCCGCCAACGATGGCGTAGACATCAGCTTCAACTTTGATTCCTCGGGCACCCTCAAGAAGCAGATTCAGGAGGGCGCAGACTGCGACGTCTTCATCTCTGCAGGCCAGAAGCAGATGAACCAGCTCGATGCCCAGGCCGCATCCGGCAACGACGACGGCCTCGACTGCATCGACCACGCCACCCGCTTCGACATCCTCGAGAACAAGGTCACGCTCTGCGTGCCCGATGGCAACCCCAAGGCCGTCCAGAACTTCGATGACATGGCATCCAAGCTCCAGGCACACGACGTCCTTCTCTGCATGGGCAACTCCGATGTCCCCGTGGGCCAGTACACCCAGAAGATCCTTGCGTACTACAACCTCGACGAGACGGAGCTCGCCAACGCCGGCTGCATCACCTACGGCAGCAACGTGAAGGAGGTCACCTCGCAGGTGTCCGAGGCCACCGTCGACTGCGGCGTCATCTACAAGACCGATGCCACCTCCGCCAGCCTCACGATGGTCGACGAGGCCACCGAGGAGATGTGCGGCCGCGTGGTCTATCCCGCGGCAGCCACGAAGTCTGCGCTCGAGCCCGAGCTTGCCAAGTCCTTCCTCGACTTCCTCAGGACGAAGGACGCAAGCGATTGCTTCGAGAAGGTCGGCTTCACGCCGCTTGCCGAGGCATAGTCTTGCCATGGACTGGTACCCACTCCTTAACTCGCTGAGGATTGCCACCGTCTCGACAGTGGTGGTGTTTCTCCTCGGCGTGTGGCTCGCAGATGTGGTGGCCCATGCCCACCGCGTGGTGAAGGGCGTGCTCGACGTCGTCCTCACCCTTCCCCTGGTGCTGCCGCCCACCGTCGTGGGATACATGCTGCTGGTGCTTCTCGGTCCCAGGCGTCCTGTGGGCGCCTGGATGCTCTCCGCCTTTGGCGTCAAGCTCACCATGACGTGGTACTCGGCCATCTTCGCCACCGTGGTCGTGAGCTTCCCGCTCATGTACCGCACGGCGCGTGGCGCCTTCGAGAGCTTTGACCAGAGCCTCGCCAGCGCTGCGCGCACGCTGGGCAGGTCGAATGCCTGGGTGTTCTGGCGGGTTAAGATGCCTTGCTGCAGGCAGGGGGTCATCGCTGGCTCCGTTCTGGCCTTCGCCCGCGCACTGGGCGAGTATGGCGCCACCTCCATGATCGCCGGCTACACGCCAGGGTCTACGGCCACCATCTCCACGACGGTCTACCAGCTGTGGCGCACGGGCGATGACGCGCAGGCCTTCCAGTGGGTTCTTGTGAACCTTGCGATAAGCGCCGTGGTGCTGCTCGTCCTCAACCTCTTTGAGGGTCGCCAGCGCTCGGGCGCGGCGCGAGCGGGGGCGGCATCATGACGGTCTTGGAAGTCGACATCGAGAAGCGCCTGCGTGGCTTTACGCTGGGCGTCTCGTTCTCCCTGGAGCGCCCGGAAGAGATCATGGCCCTTCTGGGGCCATCGGGCTGTGGCAAGTCCATGACGCTCAAGTGCATTGCGGGCGTCGAGCGGCCCGACGCCGGCCGCATCGTGCTGGGTGGGCGCACGCTCTTTGACAGCGAGGCAAAGGTAGACCTCCCACCGCAGAGGCGCCACGTGGGCTACCTCTTCCAGAGCTACGCCCTCTTCCCAACCATGACGGTCGAGCAGAACGTGCTCTCCGGTGCCTTTGGCGCCACGAGGGAGGAGCGCCTTGCTCGCGCGAGGCGCGAGATGGCGGCCATGCGCCTGGATGGCCTCGAGCGCCATCGCCCGCGCGAGCTCTCTGGCGGGCAGCAGCAGCGCTGCGCCATGGCACGCATCCTTGCGAGCGACCCAGAGCTCATCCTCTTGGACGAGCCCTTCTCGGCGCTTGACGGCTATCTGCGCTGGCAGCTTGAGCTTGAGCTGGCAGACGTCCTGCGTGGGTTCCCGGGCGGTGCGGTGTACGTCTCTCACAATCGCGACGAGGTCTACCGCATGTGCGATACGGTCTGCGTGCTGGACCGCGGCCGCTCTGACGCCAAGGTGGGCGTGCACTCGCTCTTCGATGCCCCCTCCAGCGTGGCGGCGGCTCTGATCAGCGGCTGCAAGAACGTGAGCCGTGCGCGCGTGGCGGGCGAGGCCGGCGCGCTTGTCTGCGACGACTGGGGTGTCACGCTTGCTACGTCGATGCCGTGCCCCAAGGACGTCTCGCACGTGGGGATCCGTGCGCACTACTTCACCATCACGCCGGGCCTGCACCCCGGGCCAAACGCAATTCCCTGCGAGGTGGACCGCGTGATTGACTCCACGTTCTCGACCATCGTGATGGCAAGGACCCCTGCGGGCGCGCTGCTGCGCTATGAGTGCGACAAGGACGCATGGGCCAGTCTCGAAAACCCGACCCAGGTCACGCTGGGCATTGCTCCCGAGAAGGTCATGCCGCTCGTCTCCGGGGGCGCTTCGCAGGAGGCCGGCAACGCCAAGGCCGCCACGGAGGACGCGCCTCATGCATGACGACCTTGGCCGTGACATACGCTATCTGCGTCTCTCTGTAACGGACCGCTGCAACTGCCGCTGCATCTACTGCATGCCCGAGCATGGCGTGCCCATGCTGTCGCATGCCGACATCCTCTCGTTCGAGGAGATGCGCGGCATCGTTGCCGCGGCGGCGTCCCTGGGCGTGCAAAAGGTGCGCCTTACGGGTGGCGAGCCTCTGGCGAGGCGCGGCATCGTGGACCTCGTGGGCATGGTCTCCTCTGTCCCCGGCATCGAAGAGGTGGACATGACCACCAACGCCACGCTTCTTGCACCCGTGGCGAAAGACCTGCGGGCTGCGGGGCTCTCCCGTCTCAACGTGAGCCTCGACACGCTGAATGCCGAGCGTTACACGCGCATCACGCGGCGCGGCTCGCTTGCGGACGCGCTTGCGGGGCTCGAGGCCGCGCACGACGCGGGCTTCTCGAACACCAAGGTCAACTGCGTGCTCGTGGGCGGCGTGAACGACGACGAGCTTCGTACCATGGCGCTTCTCGCGTGCGACCACGACCTCACGGTGCGCTTCATCGAGCTCATGCGCATGGGGGAGTGCGCCCGGTGGCCCAAGGGGCGCTTCGTCTCTGCCGATGCGGTATTAGACGCCGTGCCCGAGCTTGCCCCCGTTGGGAAAGAGGGCGTCTCGGAGCTGTACCATGCCCCCGGCTGGCGTGGTAGCGTTGGGCTCATACGGCCCATGACGCACAGGTTCTGCTCGAGCTGTGACCGCATTCGCGTGACGGCGGACGGTCGCCTAAAGCCGTGCCTTCACTCCTCGGTCGAGGTCAGCCTGCGTGGGCTTACCGGCCAGGGGCTGGTTGAGGCCATGCGAGGCGGCATCGCGTCAAAGCCTCGGGGACACCGGATGGACGACGGTCGTGCGAGCGACTCCGCACGGCCCATGAACGAGATAGGGGGCTGAGCCATGGGGCTCACGCACTTCAACGGGGAGGGACGCGCCCGCATGGTGGACGTGTCCTCCAAGCCAAAGACGCAGAGGGTCGCCCGCGCAGCGGGCAAGGTCCTCATGCGTCCGGACACGCTGGAGCTGGTGCGCGCGGGCGGCATCCACAAGGGCGATGTGCTCGCCGTGGCGCAGGTGGCAGGTATCATGGCCGCAAAGCGCTGCTGGGAGCTGGTACCCATGTGCCACCCCATCCAGCTCACGGGTGCCGACGTGTCGTTCTCATACGAGAAGGACGGCATCGCCTTCACGGCAACCACGCGCTGCTGCGGCGAGACGGGCGTCGAGATGGAGGCGCTCACGGCTGCCTCGGTCGTGGGTCTCACGATCTACGACATGTGCAAGGCGCACCAGCGCGACATGGTCATCACC
>NZ_DBHHPX010000031.1:0-2095 GCF_057241865.1 Tractidigestivibacter sp. | reverse complement strand
GGGTCTCACGATCTACGACATGTGCAAGGCGCACCAGCGCGACATGGTCATCACCGAGGTGCGACTGCTTGAGAAGGACGGTGGCAGATCCGGGCACTTCGTGCGGACCGCGGGTGACGCTTCCGCGGCATCGGCGGAGGCTGCTACGGCGTCCCTGCCGCACGGCATCGTGGTTGCCACCTGCATATCCGAGAAGAAGGGCACGCGCAAGCACACCGTTGACGCTATCGAGCTCAAGGTGGGCAAGGGCATCGAGGGCGACGCTCACGCCGGTGGCTGGCACCGCCAGGTGAGCCTTCTCGCCAACGAGTCCGTGGACCTCATGCGCACCAAGGGCATCGAGCTTGCGCCGGGGGATTTTGCCGAGAACGTGCTCACGCAGGGGGTCGATGCCAAGAGCCTGCCCGTGGGCACCACGCTTGCCGTGGGCCCTGCCCGCATGGTGGTGACGCAGATCGGCAAGGCCTGCCATAACGATTGCGAGATACGGCGCCTTACGGGCATGTGCGTGATGCCCACTGATGGCATCTTCTGCGTGGTGACGCGTGGTGGAACCGTGCGCGCCGGTGACGAGGTTCGCGTGATGGGAGAGGGCGAGCTGGCATGAGGCTTATAAAGACCGAGGACGCCATCGGGCACGTGCTGTGCCACGACATGACCCAGATTCTGCCCGGTGACGGCAAGGGTTCGCCGCACTACAAGGGGCCTCGCTTCAAGAAGGGCCACAGGGTCACGGCCGAGGACGTGCCGGTGCTGCTCTCCATGGGCAAGGAGCACCTCTACGTGTGGGAGGCCGGACCCGGCATGCTCCACGAGGACGATGCCGCCCGGCGTATGGCCGCGCTCTGCCTGGGTCCGGGCTGCGTGGCGTCGGGCGAGCCCCGCGAGGGCAAGATCGGCATCAAGGCCGCGCATGACGGCGTCTATCTTGTCGACTCGGAGCGCCTTGTGGCGGTGAACGGCTGCGAGGAGGTCATGATCGCCACGCGCAAGGGCGGCTTTGCCGTATCCGCAGGCGACGACCTTGCTGGCACACGCGTGGTCCCGCTGGTCGTGAGGGAGTCTGTGGTCGAGGCGGCAGAGCGTGCGGCAGACATCGGGAGGATGGGCCCGCTCATGTGCGTGGAGCCGTGGCGCCTGGGGACGGCGGCCATTATCGCCACGGGATCCGAGGTGGCCAAGGGCCTTATCGAGGACCGCTTCACCCCTGTGGTGGAGGCCAAGCTCGCACGCTACGGCGTCAAGACGACCTGGCACGCCACGCCCGGCGACGATATGGACGCGCTGGTGGCGGCCATAGGCGAGGCGCGCGAGACCGGGGTCGACATGGTTGTGTGCACGGGTGGCATGAGCGTTGACCCAGATGACAACACCCCCGGCGCCATCAAGCGTGCGGGTGCGCGCATCGTGACCTATGGAGCGCCGGTCCTGCCGGGCGCGATGCTTCTCGTGGGCTACTTTGACGAGAGCGATGCTGCTGGCGAGCCGCGCGCGGTGCCCGTGGTGGGTCTGCCGGGCTGCGTCATGTACAGCGCGGCCACGGTCTTTGACCTGGTGCTGCCTCGCATTGCGGCCGGCGTGGAAGTGCGTCGTCGCGACGTTGTGCAACTGGGCGAGGGCGGCCTGTGCCTGCGCTGCGAGCCCTGCACCTTCCCCGTATGCCCGTTTGGAAAGTAGGATCCATGAGCCATAGCGAGACAGACAAGCAGCAGGCTACAGCAAGTGAGGCCTACACGGCAGTTGTGATTACCGTGAGCGACCGCTGCTCGCGCAAAGAGCGCGAGGACGCCTCTGGACCGACGCTCGTAGCGCTTCTCGGCGAGAGGGGCTACCGCGTGGTGGCAACGCGCGTGGTGCCCGACGAGCAGCCACAGATAGAGGCGGCCATCAGGGCGGCGGCAGAGCGGGATGCGGCGCTCGTCCTCACCACGGGTGGCACGGGCCTCTCGCCACGCGACGTGACGCCCGAGGCAACTGCGGCCGTGTGCACGCGCATGGCACCAGGGATCCCCGAGGCCATGCGTGCCGCCTCGATGGCCATCACGCCGCATGCCTGCCTCTCGCGCGAGGTGGCTGGCATCCTGGACCGCACGCT
>NZ_DBHHPX010000030.1:0-32290 GCF_057241865.1 Tractidigestivibacter sp. | reverse complement strand
TCGATGGCCACTGCTTTACAGAGTGAGGTCCCGATCACTCTACATATCGTCTAGCTGTCTGGTGCCACCGGCTTAAGTGTGCCCAAGGGGACCCAGACGCACCTGGGGCGGGCCGGCCGCGCCTCCCTACACCAAGGTCTACAGCTCCAAGAGGTCTTCGACCTTGCAGCCAAGCTCTTGGGCAAGGCTCCATACGGACTTGGCCTGCGCCCTGTTGATGTCCTTTTTTCTCTGCTCATACTGTTGGATGGAGCGCAGGGACACCCCCGAGGCCTCGGATAGCGCGGCTTGGGTAAGGCCGGCGTCTGCCCGATAGCGGCGGAGCCGCGTGGGCGTGTCCCTTTTTGCAAGGGCTTCGGTTATGTAGAGAGAGACGACGTGCGGCGAGGCTATGCGATGAGTCTCAAACAACGAGAAGAGCTCTTTGACCCCAAGATACATGGCGATGCCGCGAAACGTCGCGCCAGTGTCCCACTGATGGTAGGCGAGCATGCGCCCGCACCACTTCGCTCGGTCTTGCGTCCCCTTGGCCGGGCGCCTCTCGTTCATGAGCATCAGGTCGAGGCCGTCGGACGATTGCCCCTCGCAGACCGAGAGAACCAGCTCTATGCCCGATCCGCTTAGCTGAGGATTCGCACCCGGTCCATCGAACGAACGGGCCAAGGCGGAGCTTGTAAACAGGTCATAGAAGGACTCAAGCCCTCCCGGGAGGAGCTTATCGGCAAAGTCGAAGGCTTTCCCCAGGGGACCAGCGGAGGTGCGGCATGGACGTGCTGTTCAAGATTGACGGCCTGTGCAAGGGCTACGGGGAGGCCGGCGCGCGTCGAGGTGCTGTGGGGCATCGACGTTGCCATCGACCAAGGGGAGCTCTGCGCCCTGCTCGGCCCGTCCGGCTCCGGCAAGTCCACCTTCCTCAACCTGGTCGGCGTGCTGGAGCGCGCCGATGCCGGCAGCATCGAGGTCGGGGGCAAGGACCTCATGTCCCTCTTACCCCGGGACCTCGGGGAGTACCGCCGCGCGTTCCTCGACTTCGTCTTCCAGTTCTACAACCTGGTCAAGGACCTCACGATCCGCGAGAACATCGAGGTCTGTCAGTGCCTTGCGACGGATCCGCTCGACGTGGACAACCTTCTCTGCTCGCTCATGCTGTGGGACCAGCGCAGCAAGTTCCTGCCACAGGTGTCGGGTGGCCAGCAGTAGCGCTACTCCATCGGCCGCGCGCTCGTGAAGAAGCCTCGGCTGCTCCTGTGCGACGAGCCCACGGGCGCCCTGGACTATGAGACCTCCAAGGGGATTCTCGCGCTGATTGAGCAGGTCTGCTGCGAGCACGGCTGCACGACCATCATCGTCACCCACAACGAGGCCATCGGCCAGATGGCGACCAGGCGGCTGCGCCTGCGGGAGGGCGGCTCGTGGAGGACGAGACCAACGCACACCCCGTCGCCGCGCGCGACCTCGAGTGGTAGGGGGCTGAGTGCGCAACCCCCTGCACAGGCGCTTCCTCCGGCAGCTCCTGCACAACCCGGGCAGGTACCTCGGGGTCTTTGCCCTGCCGCTGGTGACGGTCTCTGTGGCCTCGGGCTTCCTTGCCATGCTGTCGTCCGTCCGGGTGATCCTGGGCGAGGTGGACGTGGCCAACGTCGTCGAGAACGCGCGCCGAAACCTCGGAGCCCATCAGCGACGCGTCCCGCAAGGCGGTCGAGGCGGACGGCGTGAGCGTTTACGACAATTGGAGCCGCGATGCCAGCGCGACGGTTGATGGCACGGATGTGACCGTTCGTCTCTACCAGAACCGCACCAAGGTCGACCTGGCGAGCTACTACGAGGGTAGGGCCCCCGAGCGGGACGACGGGGTGGCTCTTGACGCCACCTTCTGCTCGCACCACGGGGTCGGGGTAGGGGACACCATCTGGTTGGGCGGGCGGGACTTCACCGTCTGCGGGATTATGGTGCTGCCCGACTACACGGCGCTCATGCGCTCCAACGGCGACTTTGTGATGGACTCGATCGCCTTCTGCGTGGGCCTCGTGAGCGATGCCGCCTCCGGGCGCCTCTCCGAGCTGCCCACGGCGTACACCTACTTCCTAGTGTTCGACGACGACGCGCTCTCCACGTCGGACCGCGTGTCGCGCGAGACGGACGTGGCGCAGACGCTCGTGGACGGCGGCTCCACGGTGACCGGCCCCCTGGACCGCGAGCAGAACCAGGGCATCAGCTACCTGCCGACCGACACGGAGGGCGACGGGGCCTTCTACACGGCGTTCTTGTACGTCCTCATCGCGATTATGGCCTTCGTCTTCGTGGTTCTCATCAACGCGACGGTCGAGTGCGAGGCGTCGGTGATTGGCACGCTGCTTGCATCTGGCTGGCGCTGGGGTACGCGGTGGTGTCCGATATCGGGCGCGGGATCTACTACAACAGCTACAGCATCCCGCCCTATCACGCGACCTTCGGCGTCCGGACCTTCGTGCTCACCTCGGTGGTGCCCTACGCGATGCTCGTCTGCATCACCCTCGTGTGACTCTCTCGCAAGCTCCGCGCGACCCCGCTGGCATTCCTGCGGCACGAGGTCTCCCGCAGGGGGTGCCGCTACAACCTGCGGCTTCCCGCGAGCCTGGGCTACGTGAGTCGCTTCAGGCTCCGCTTGTTCGCACGGAGCCTCCCCACGTTCGAGACGCTCTTCCTCGGCATCCTCGCGGAAAGCTTCCTCGTGATGTTCTCCCTAAACCTGCCCTCTATGTTCTCTGACTACGCGGACCGGCTCGCCGCCTTCATACCCGTGGGGCACACCTACACCCTCAAGGCGCCGTTCGAGCTGGAGACGACCGACCGACAGCGCCAGCGTCGCGATGAACTCGCGACGCTGGCGGGATTGTCGGGCGAGACGGGCGATGTCTCGGGCCAGACGGGCGCGGCTACCAGCGCGAGCGGTTCCGCCGACGGCGGAACGTCCCTCTCGCCTGGCTCCGGCGACTCCACCTCAGGCGTCAGCGCGCTTGTGGTTGCGGCGGAGGCGAGGGGCCTTGGTGACATTGCCGAGGGCCTTGCCGCCGACCTCCACCCGGTGGCGGCGGAGGGGGAAACTCGCAGGAGGCTATCGACCAGGCCGAGAAGCTCTGCATCTCGTCGCTGGAGGTCGTCCGCAAGCTGGGTGCCGGCATGGAGGACGTGACAGTCTACGGCATCCAGGAGGACTCGCGCTACTGGGACGGACGTCGACGTCTCGGACGGTCGTGTGGTGGTTGGTGCGGGGCTGCTCAACAAGTGCGACCTCAAGGTCGGCGATACGGTGGTGCTCCACGACAAGTACGCTGACAAGAGCTACGCCCTCACGATTAACGGCGTCACCGGCAACAGCGCAGACACCAGCGTGTACCTGACCTGAGCCAGGATGCCTTCAACGAGGCCTTCGGCAAGTCCCAGGACTGGTTTGACGCCTACGCAAACGATGACGAGTTGGTAATCGACCCCACCCACATCTCGTCCACGACCACGCCCCAGGACATGCAGGACCTCGCCAACCAGACCCTCGACTCGCTCTCTGACATCGTGCAGCTCATACTCGTGGCGGCGGCGCTCGTGTTCTTTGTGGTGATGTACCTTCTCACCAAGGTGGTCCTCGACCACAGCGACCGCTCCATCTCGTACATGAAGGTCCTTAGGTACCGCAGGGGAGAGGTTTGCAGGCTCTACCTCGACTCGGTCACGCTGGTGGTCACCGTCTCGCTGGTGCTGGCGCTCCTCCCCACCATGTGGGGCGTCGGCGCGCTCTTCGACGCCGTCATGCTCTCGTACTCGGGCAACTTCGTCGTGACGTACACGTCGCAGGTCATCGCCGAGGACTTTGTCATCGGCCTTGGGACCTACCTCGTGGTGGCGCCTCTGCACCTGCGCCGTATCGGGCGGATCCCCCTCGAGCTGACGCTCAATATGCAGGAGTGAGACGCGCGGGGCCGTGGGAGCGGCCCGCTGTCCTGGCGGCCGATCCTCTCGGCTGACTTTGTTACAGAGCGCCTGCCATGTGGGCATATGCGTCTGTGAGGGGCGCATGTCGAGAATTGCGTCCTGCGTGTATACACGCTGCAGACTTTCCGATGCGGCTCCATGTCAATGCCGGCTGGATGCCTGCGGAAGGTCGGGGAATGGAGGGGGACGTACTCCCGCGCGGGTGCCAGCCAGGGAGTGCCACACCCTTGCTCCGAGACCCTTGGCGCTGTCAGCATCTAGCATCAAGGTTCGAACCATGGCACCAAATTCCCGATGTGAGTGCCTTCGCTGCGGACTCTCTGCCGGGTAATCGGCCGACCCCAACGTCTCCGCAGGTGGGGGGCTGACTGGAACCCGGGGCGGCTGACAGTGGTAGCCGGAGCCCGATGTGAGTGCTCACGTTGGGAGTTTGTCGCCAATCGCGCCCTTTCTCCGGCGAAAATGGCAATGGGAGCCTGATATGAGCGCTCATATCGGGAGCTTGCTGCCAACTTCCGCGGGACTATTCCGCTCCAGCTGAGAAGGCGTTGGGCGGCAGGCGGCGAAGCCAGCGCGATGGTGCTCACATCGGGCGCCAGCGGCCATGGTTGGGAGATTGATGCCGATAGCTCGGGCAGATCGGGCTTCTCACGGGGCGGGTCTCCCGCAATGCCGATGGCAGCGAAATCCTTGTGGCGGAATCTCCGACCTGGTCGGACGCGTCATTGCCGACCCGTCACGAAGATATGGTTTGAAGCGAAGGCCTCAAGAGAATTCGTGGCGCGCGCCCGCGAGAGCCCCTCGTGACGTGGGCGTACTTCTCGGCAGCGATGAGCCGCTCCCCATTACGCGTAGATGACCTGCAGGTTGGGCGCCTCCTCCGCGAACCTCGCACGCATGTCCTGGGGCACGCCCTCGTCGGTCACCAGAACGTCGAAGTCTGCCAGGTCGCTGTGGTGCACCGCCGCGCTCACGCCCATCTTGGTGGAGTCGAGGAGTATGACGTGGCGTTTGGTGTGCTCCATCAGCTGGGTGAGCCACTCTGCCTGCTCTAGGCGGTGCGCGCTGAAGCCTTGCTCAAACGAGAACGCGTTGGTGCACAGGTATACCGTGGGCACCATCAGCTGGGCGACCTCCCGTGTGGGGACGATGCCCTCGGTGTAATGGAAGCCCTCGCGGATGCGTCCTCCAAGCTGGATGATCGAGCTGTCGGGGAGAAGGGTGTCAGCCTCGGTCGAGATCACCGTGTCGTTGGTGATGATCGTGAGCCCATGCTTTCCCTTGAGCGCGCGCACGAACTCCAGGTTGGTCGTCCCCGCTTGCACGATGAAGGTATCCCCGTCCTCCACCAGTTCGGCCGCGGCCCGACCGATTCGCACCTTCTCCTGGTGCGCCACCGCTACCGAGGTTGCCGCGCGCAGCTCGTGTTGGTTGGGTTCCACGCTCATCGCGCCGCCATGGGTTCGCCTCACCTTGCCCTGTGCCTCGAGCTCGCGGAGGTCCTTGCGGGCCGTTGCCGCAGACACCCCAAACGTGTCCACGATCTGGGCGATGGTGATGGTCGAGGACCCCTCCACCATCACCTGGATTCTCTGCTGGCGCTCCTCCAGAAAGAGGCGCTGGCCGGGACTCTGTGTTTTCACGGTTCCTCAATCCTTGCAGATGTGCTTCTGATGCGACGCGTGGGCCGGGTAGCCCACCTCGTTTCTCGCTGATGTGACTGTACTACCCAAACGAAAGCGAATGATTATGAACACGCGTTTAGGCCGTTTAGGCCCATATAGGTACCGCTGAGCGAAAACAAACGATTATAAATGATTAGAATCGATTAAATAGCAACTGAGAAACGCGAGCAAGCGATTACGTAAGAGACAAGTACACCCATGTTCCTCTCACCTAGGAAGCAGGTAGCGAACACCGATGGGCAAACGCCCGCCGGAAGTGGAAGGAGATCCGATGCTCGTAAGCATGCGTGACATCTGCCAGATTGCGGAGCAGAAGAACATGGCAATCGCCGCCGTGAACTCGGCAAGCCTGGAGGCAATCCGCGCCGCCATCGAGGTCGCGGAGGAGACGCACTACCCAATCATCATCCAACACGCCCAGGCGCACGAGCCCTTGATCCCGCTGAAGTGCGTCGCCCCCATCGTCACCAGCCTGGTGGAGCGCTCCAGCGCGATGATCTGCTTCAACCTGGACCACTGCGGTGACCTTTCGTATGCGAGAGAGGCGCTCGACCTGGGTTTCACCGGCGTCATGTTCGATGGCTCCGCCCTGCCATACGAGAGGAACGTGGAACTTTCGAGCTACGTTGCGCAGATGTGTGCGGAGTACGATGCGGGCCTGGAATGCGAGCTGGGCTCCATGGGCTCCTACGCCGCCGGCCAGCGCGATGAGGGTGGTACCGCCGAGGAGGCGGGCGTCATCTACACCGACCCTGACCAGGCGCAGGACTTTGTCACGCGCACGGGGCTGGACATTCTCGCCTGCTCCTTTGGTACGGTCCACGGCCTGTACAAGGGTGAGCCACACCTCAACTACCAGGTTCTCACCGACATCCGCGACCGCGCGAAGGTGCCGCTGGTTATGCACGGCGGCTCGGGCCTCACGGACGAGCAGTATCACAACTCCATTGACGCCGGCGTGCGCAAGATCAACTACTACACCTACGGCGTCAAGTATGCGGGCGAGGCCGTACGCAAGGTGATTGACGAGAAGACCGCCAACGATGCTGCTGCCAACGTGTACTGGCACGACATGACCACCGCTGCACACGAGAGCCTGGTCGAGACATTCGAGCACGTGGTGCGGGTCTTCGCCAATGGCGCCGAGCCCTTCGTGAACTAGGGGGGGCGAAGATGCGCAAGTTTCTCATCGCCTCGCACGGACGCGTTGCAAGCGGCATCAAGAGTGCGGTCGGCATCCTAACCCACGACGACTCCGCAATCACCGCCGTCGACTGCTATCTGGACGAGTCCGACTTTACCCCGCAGATTCAGGAGTTCTTTGACTCTGTGCAGGAAGGTGACGAGACCGTGGTCTTCACCGACCTCCTGGGCGGCAGCGTGTGCAACAAGGTCACGCAGATGCACCCCGAGCGCTACGGCGCCATCCACGTGACGGGCGTAAACCTCATCACGGTGCTGGGTTGCCTGCTCTCGGACGAGCCGCTTACCCCGGAGGTCGTGGACGGGGTGGTCGAGACGGGCGCGTCTCTCATCCAGCGCATCGCGGTCGACGAGGGCGAGACGGATGACGGGTCCGAGGGTGACTTCTTCGCATAGTGAGATGTGAAATTGCCGGCAAATGCTGTTGGCAGGGGATAGGCGCCAGGGATGGCGCAGTTGAAAGGAGGGGCCATGATTGTCCAGATTAGGGTGGACGACCGCTTGATCCACGGACAGGTGGCGCTGCTGTGGGGCAAGGAGCTCAACACCAAGGGAATCGTGGTGGCAAACGACCATGCCGCCCACGACAAGACCCAGGCGGCGACGCTCAAGATGGCGTGCCCGCAGGGGCAGAAGCTGCTCATTCGCACGGTGGAGGACTCAATCAAGGTCGCCAACGACCCCCGTGGCAAGGACATGAGGATTTTCATGCTCACGCAGACGGTCGCAGACGCCTATCAGGTGGCGTCCAACTGCAGCGGCAGCGTGCAGTCCGTGAACATCGCCAACGCCGGTCGCTTTGACCGCTCGGACGACGCGGAGAAGGTGCTTCTCACCACAGGCGTGAACCTCAACCCGGAGGACCTGGAGGCCGCACGCAAGCTGTGCGAACTCGGCATCCCGGTGATCCACCAGGTGGGGACCACCGACCCCCGCACCAAGGTGTCCGACCTTCTGGCAAAGCTCGGGTAGTCCCGCCGCTTCGAGTACCGAGAGGAGAATGAGCACATGCTGCAACTTGCACTCATGGCGTTTCTCGCCGCGTTCGTTTGCTACTTCGTGCAATGGACGTTCGGCCAGCCGATGATTGACCAGCCCATCTGCGTGGGCCTCATCGCCGGCCTGATCTTCGGCGACATCACCACCGGCATCATCATCGGTGCCGCGATGGAGGCGATCTTCATCGGCAACGTCAACGTTGGAGGCGCGACCTCCGCGGAGCCGGTCACGGGAACGGTCATGGCCACCTGCTTCGTGACCCAGATGGGCATGGACCAGGGTGCCGCAATCACGCTGGCAACCGCCGTCGCCATCTTTGCCAACATCATCTACTCCCTTATCTTCAACGTCCTCATGTCGTTCTGGTCGCCCCTCACCGACTGGGCTGCGAGCACGGGCGAGACCAAGAACGTCGCCCTGGTCCACTTTGGCGGCGCGCTCGTGATGAACGGCGCCATGGCCATCCCGACGTTCCTGGGTGTGTACTTTGGCGCCGAGCCCGTCGCCAACCTGGTGAATGTCATCCCCACTACCGTCACCAACGGCTTCAACGCCGTTGCCGGGCTTCTCCCTGCCGTGGGCATGGCCCTTCTCATCAGGATGCTCTGGAACAACAAGATTGCCGTCTACTTCCTGCTCGGGTTCATCTGCGTCTCGTACCTCGGGATGCCTATGATCGGCGTCGCCGCCCTCGGCGCGGTGCTCGTCGTGGTCGAGGCCTACCGCCAGCTCGACCTGCTCGACGTGAAGAAGAAACTCCAGGCGCTGCGCACGGGTGGCGGCGCCATGCAGGCAGAGACCCAGGACCAGATAGAAGAGGAGGACTTCTTCGCATGAGCGCAGAAAACGAGAGCAACGTTTCGCAGCAGGGGGCTGCAACCACCGAGGATGTGGCTTCCGAGAAGATCAGCGTCTCGACCAAGGACCTCTCCCACGAGGACCGCAAGATGCTCAAGGGCATCTTCCTCCACTCCTTCAACGTGTTCGCCATGTACGGCGGCGGTGCCAAGGCAGGTGCCTCCGGATTCCTCTGGTCGCTCGCCCCAGCGTTCGAGCGCTTCTATCCCGACAAGGAGCGCAGGACCGATGCCATGGTGCGCCACTCCAACTGGTACAACATCACGCAGAACGTGGGAACCTTCTGCATGGGCCTGGTGGCGGCGATGGAGCGCGAGAACTCCCAGCACCCCGACTTTGACACCCAGTCCATCGATGCCGTCAAGGCATCGCTCATGGGCCCCATGTCCGGCATCGGTGACGCCATCTTCTGGGGCGTGCTGCGCGTCATCGCGGCTGCCGTCGGCATGGCACTATGCGCCAAGACGGGCACCATCCTGGGACCGCTCGTGTTCCTGATCATCTACAACGTTCCGTCGATCCTCTGCCGCTGGTGCCTGACCGTCCTGGGCTACCGCGTGGGCTCGAACTTCATCACGAAGCTCGAGGAGGGCGGACTTATGGACCTCATCACCAAGCTCGCCGGCATCCTCGGCCTGCTGATGATTGGCGCCATGACCGCATCCTTCGTTAAGTTCAGCTGCATCATCGCGATTCCCGCCGGCGACGGCGACCCGGTGCAGGTGCAGACCTACCTGGACACCATCTTCAAGGGCCTCGTGCCCATCTTGTACACCCTGGGCTGCGTCAGGCTCCTTCGCAAGAACGTCAACGTGACGTGGCTCATCGTGGGCACTATGGTGATTGGCCTGGCACTCGGCCTGCTGGGGATCTGTTAGGCGAGAGGCTTCCGACGCGTCACGCCAGGCACACTGGCAACGGGGGACCCCGACCTTCGCGCACATGCCCGGGGTCGGGGTTCTTAGTGTTATTGATGGATTTGGATTTCCGCCGTACGTATTCAGCGAAGGTCTCTCGGCCCTATTGGCGGGAGCAGAACCCCCAATCAGAACTTGAAGCCCTGCGCTCGTATGAAGTCGAACCCGTTCATGCACTTAATTCCCAGGCCGAGCTTGCGACGCTCGTTGAGGTAGTAGGCGCCTCCTCCCTTGTCGGACGCAGCGACGATGGCGTTCTCCTCCTGATGATTGCTGTAGATGGCGAAGAATTCGCTCCGGTTGATGAGGCCCTTGGCGCCGTCAGCATCTAGCATCAAGGTTCGAACCATGGCACCAAATTCCCGATGTGAGCGCCTTCGCCGCGGGATTTCCGTCGGGTGATTGACAGACCCCAGTGTCTCCGCAGGTGGGGGGCTGCCTGGAATCCCGTGGCGGCCGATGGTGGCAGCTGGAGCCCGATGTGAGTGCTCATATTGGGAGCTTGCTGCCAACTTCGCGAGACGATTCCGCTCCAGCTGCAAAGATGCTGGACGGCAGGCGGAGAAGCCAGCGCGATGGTGCTCACATCGGGCGCCAGCTGCCATGGCTGGAAGATTAATGCCGGAAGCTCGGGTGGGTCGGGCTTCCCACGGGGCGGGTCCCTAGCGATGCCGATGGCGATGAAATCTCCGCCATGGCCGGACGTGTCATTGTCGACCCGTCACGAAGATATGGGTCGGAGCGAAGGCCGATTCGGCGGACTGCCCACTCGAGAACTATTGGATTGAGCTTCGCTATCGAACTGCCTCCCCTCGTGACCGGCGAAAACAAACGTCAGTATCATCGTAACATTCGGCTTGGGAGCGGCGAGTGCTTGAACTGGTGATATGTTGTCTCGGGGCGCTCCTATGTGGGGTTAGTGTCTGGTTGGGTGCTTGTCGAAAGTCAGGGAACGTTGGACGTGACAGGTTCGGACGTGCTGCGAGGGGAGATCCCAAAACATGCGCCTAGTGGAAACTCCTCGCGGCATGCACGTACTTTTCGGTGACGATAAGCTGCCGGTTGATGTAAAGGAGCTCGCCCTTTCCGTCCAGAACTCTCTGGCTGATCTCCAGCAGGGGATGACTGCGCCTGCAGACGAGACTAACCGCTTGAGTGCTATCAGCTCGCACGATGCGGAACCGGTCGTCAAATTCCATCGCCGCCCTGCCAGTGTGACGAAGTACGAGTCGCAGTAACGAGGAGCTTTCCAAGTCGGAGTGGAATGCGAAATCAAATGCCGACGGAAGATAGTCACGCCCTAGGGAAACGATGATTGATGCGGCCCGATGGGGCCACACCTTCCGTGCCGCCGGTGCGTGGCGGATGTGGCCAGCGTCTGCATAAAGGGCCATCTGCCTGCGGGCATTCTATAATCGGGACATGCGTCCCGACACGTCCGGGGGGCAGGTGTGGGCAGCCAGATGGGCTTCGGAGGCCCCGAGTCGCGGGGTCAGGGTGTATTCGGTCAAGTAAAAGTCGACACTTGGGGCTGCGACGGAGATCTTGGACCTAGACAGGTTCAGGAGGATCGGCCTCATGAAGAGCAAGAAGAGCGTAGTGCGCGTGATAGACGAGGAGGGCGTGATTCGTCTCCAGAAGGATGACGCGCGTGCTGCCGTCTTCACAAAGGGTGAGATTGACGGGGCCCTCTCGGACTTCGTCGACTCGATGACGCTCTACACGGATGCCGGCGCCGCGCTGCCCAAGACCTACCTCTTCTTTGGCCAGAGGATGTCTGACCTCTCCGGCGTTCTCAATAAAGACCAGCTCATGAGCTTAGCCAAGATAGAACTCGAGTTTGTCGGCGACGACCAGCCCGTCATTGTGGTCGCCGCTAGGGGCTAGGCATGGACCCCCACCCCGCAGCGCCGTATGCTCCCGAGCGAGAGCTCGCGCTTGCCCAGGTCATGGCGGAGCCGTCGCTTTCCCGTGCCGAAATGGGAGACCTGCCCGGCTTCATAGACGCATGCCTTGCGGCGGGGCGCGAGCGCGCGTCGTGCTGGCGAGGCCGTGATCCGCAGGATGTCTTGATGGGGCTCGGGTATGTCGTAAGCCGCATCGCGGGGGCCTCGCCGGGGTCGCGCGCGGGGTTTCATCTATGCGCGATGACGCGCGCGGGTACCGCGTGCGGCGGGACCGTCGAGCTCTATGTCGACGAGGTCGCCACCAAGCGGCGATCCCTTCTCGCCTTTGGCGTGATCCTCGAAGAGGAGGAGCTGTGCCGCCTGCACCTTGCGCACGAGCTCTACCATGCGCTCGAGTTCTCGCGAGGGCCTATGACCCCGGACGTAACGCCCCAGGTGCGCGTCTGCGGGATTCTTGGCATGCGGTACCGCCGCCCGGCGTGCGCCAGCGAGATTGCGGCCCACGCCTTTGCACGGTGTATGACGGGCTTGTCAATCTCGCCGCAGCTGGTGGATGCCATTGCCCTGATGGGCGAGGGGGCGCTCTCCCAGAGGGCATTCCTGTCCCAGGTAGAGCGCGCGCGAGAGGTTCTGGGCTCACAAGTCGTTTGCCGTTGATTGGAGAGACGTGGACACGTATGGATTTGGCGCGAGGGACCTTCCCGTTCTGGGGGAATGGGACACCGTCGTTGTGGGCGGGGGCACCGCCGGGGCGTCTGTCGCCATCAGCGCGGCTCAAGAGGGAAACAGCGTACTCGTGGTCGAGAAGGCCGCGTCTCTCGGCGGCACACCTACGCATGCCCTGGTCACGCCCATGATGGGCTCGCGAGTCGAGCATGGCCACAACTTAGGGGAGATAGAGAGGCGCCTCATCGCCTTGGGCGTCAAAAC
Organism: Tractidigestivibacter sp.; assembly: GCF_057241865.1. Taxonomy (NCBI): domain Bacteria; kingdom Bacillati; phylum Actinomycetota; class Coriobacteriia; order Coriobacteriales; family Atopobiaceae; genus Tractidigestivibacter; species Tractidigestivibacter sp. Next base: position 19,825 of record NZ_DBHHPX010000030.1, on the reverse strand, counting down.
CCGCGAGGACGACGGCCTTATGGGCTACATCTGGTTCACGCCGGAGACCTTCGCCGAGGTCCTCGAGCAGATGCTGCTGGAGTCGGGCGGTACCGCGCTCTATGACGCGACGCTCGCCTCGGTGGATGTGGAGGCCGGCGCGATCCGTGCCATTGAGGTCATGACCGTGGAGGGGCCTCGGGCGATTCTTGCCAAGCAGTTCGTTGACGCCACGGGAGACGCCGTGCTCTCTCGCTTGGCTGGCGTGCCGTGCCTTTCTGGCGACGATGACGGAAACAACCAGATGAGCTCCCTGCGCTTTGAGATGGGCGGCATCGACGTCGACGCCTACCGCGACTGCTGCCTTTCCCTGGGTGACGATTTCAGCCCCCTGAGGCAGGGATACTTCTGGGAGTCCGCCATGGTCGCGGAAAGGGGATTCAAGCTCGAGCCGCTTTTCCAGGAGGCAGTCGCCGATGGCGTCCTCCAGCCGGACGACCTTGTCTACTACCAGTGCTTCTCGCTTCCCACAGAGCCTGGGTGCATGGCGTTCAACTGCCCGCACCTTCCAGGCCTTAAGAGCAACGCCTCGGCCATGGCGCGCTCTGCCGCCCTTGCGCAGGGTCGCTTTCGCGTGAGGAGGCTCGTAACGTTTCTCACCGGGTACATGCCCGGCTTCGAGCATGCGTTCCTTATCCGCGAGGCAGGCATGCTGGGAATCCGCGAGAGTTGGCGCATCCAGGGCACCTACGTGCTCGATGTGGGTGACTACATCAAGCGTGCCCGTTTTGGGGACGCGGTCGCCAGGGGGACCTGGTACATCGATGTGCACTCTGCCACCAAGGGTCTTGTCCATATGGAGAAGTACCGGGCAGGGGAGTATTACGAGATTCCGTACCGCTGCCTTACCAACAGGGTCGTCAAGAACATGCTCACGGTGGGCCGCTGCATCTCGACGAGCTTTTTGGTGCAGGCAAGCGTGAGAATCCAGCAGACCGTGATCGACATGGGCGACTCTGCCGGAAGGGCCTGTGCGCGTGCCCTTGCCTCTGGAAGGGAGCTCGCCGACTTCGACGGATGCGGCCTTATGGACTAGCCGTTTGGTGTCACCGGGTTGTCTGGGCGAGCGGCAGGCTGGATGCCTGACGGTGCGCCAGCGCCCTCTCGTCTGAGCACCCAACCGGCATGCGGTTGTCGCTGTGGGTTGTTTCCGTGCTCGGTGGCATCGCTTACGGGAAGTGCTGGCCATGCCGTATACTTGCTTGGCTAGGGGTTCCGTGCGCGTGGCGCCGGCTACCCGCCTATCACACTCTTTTGAGGGGGAGCAATGCCTGCATCAGTTCTCGTGGGTACACAGTGGGGCGACGAGGGCAAAGGTAAGGTGACGGACCTCATTTCCGGCGAGTTTGACGTCGTCTGTCGCTACGCTGGCGGGGCCAATGCAGGCCACACCGTTATTGCCGGCGACCACAGGCTGGCCCTTCACCAGGTTCCCTCTGGCGTCATGTACAGGGGCGTCTACCCCGTGATTGGCAACGGCTGCATCGTCGACCCCGAGGTTCTTCTCGGCGAGATTGACACCCTCGAGGAGCAGGGCATTTCCTGCAAGGACCTCAAGATCTCCGGTAACGCCCACATCGTGATGCCCTACCACAAGGACCTCGACGGCGCGCACGAGAAGAAGCTCGGCAAGAACCTCATTGGCACCACCAAGCGCGGTGTCGGCCCTTGCTACATGGACAAGATGAACCGCACGGGCCTGCGCATCCAGGACATGCTCGACGAGAAGATCTTCCGCGTGAAGCTCGAGGCGGCTCTGGCCTACACCAATCCCATCCTTGAGAAGGTCTACGAGCTGCCCTCCTACACGGTGGAGCAGATCTGCGAGACCTACCTGCCCTATGCCGAGCGCATCCGCCCGTACATTGTGGAGAGCTCGCTCTTCCTGAACGAGCAGCTTGAGGCCGGCAAGAACATCCTCTTCGAGGGCGCTCAGGCCACCATGCTTGACATCGACCACGGCACGTACCCGTTTGTGACCTCCTCCAACTGCACTGCTGGTGGTGCGATGACCGGCTCGGGCGTCGGCCCTACCCGCATCGACCGCGTGCTGGGCGTTGCCAAGGCCTACCTCACCCGCGTGGGCTCCGGACCCTTCCCCACGGAGCTGTTTGACGAGGTTGGTGACAAGCTGGGCGAGGTTGGCCACGAGTACGGCGTGACCACCGGACGCAAGCGTCGCTGCGGCTGGTATGATGCCGTGGTTGTGAACTACGCCGCTCGCGTGAACGGTCTCACCGACCTTGCAATCACCAAGCTCGACGTACTCGGCTGCCTCGACGAGATCAAGGTCTGTGTTGCCTACGAGTGCGATGGCAAGCGCTACACCACCGTTCCCGAGCACCAGTCCGTCTTCTATCACGCGAAGCCCGTCTACGAGACGGTTCCCGGCTGGAAGTGCGACATCTCCGGCGTGCGCAACTTCTACCAGCTTCCGCGTGAGGCCAAGGACTACATCGACTTCCTTGAGCAGCTTGCTGGTGTGCGCGTCTCCATTATCACGGTGGGACCCGAGCGCGAGCAGACTATCAACCGTTACTGGGACTAGGTACCGCACAGACGCGCCCGGGAGCACCGGGCGCGTCATGTGTTCCGCGAACGAGGGAGGACACGTGAGCGATTCGAAGGTTGACATTCTTCTCCTGGGCGCCGGTGGCCGTGAGCACGCACTTCTCGCAAAGCTTGCCGAGTCGCCTCGAGCCGGAAGGTTCTGGGTTGCTCCGGGCAACGGTGGCATGGACGCTCTGGCCGAAGTTGCCCCTGTCGTCCAAGACTCGCCTGTCGACGTGGCCAACTTCGCGCGCGAGAAGGGCATAGACCTCGTGGTCATTGGCCCGGAGGCTCCGCTCGTGGCCGGCGTGGCAGATGCCGTGCGATCTGCGGGCATCGCCTGCTTTGGGCCCAATGCCTCCGCTGCGCGCATGGAGGGTTCCAAGAAGTTCGCCAAGCAGGTCATGGCACGCACGGGCGTGCCCACTGCGGCATGGCGCTCCTTTACCGAGCAGGAGCCGTGCGAGGACTATGTCCGTCACCTCGACGGCCCCTGTGTGGTGAAGGCCGATGGCTTGGCCGCTGGCAAGGGCGTCATCGTGGCGAAGGATGCCAGCGAGGCTCTCGAGGGAGTGCGCGAGTGCTTCTCGGGCCGATTCGGTGACGCCGGTACCACGGTAATCGTCGAGGAGACCCTCGACGGACCCGAATGCTCGCTTCTTGCCCTCACCGACGGTACCACGCTGGTGCCGCTTGCGACCGCGCAGGACCACAAGCGAGCCCTCGACGGCGACAAGGGCCCCAACACCGGCGGTATGGGCGTCTACTCGCCTGTCCCCACGGTCACGCCCGAAGAGCATGCCGCTATGGTTGCCATTGAGCAGCGCGTGGTCGATGAGCTCCGTGCTGAGGGCATCACGTACTCCGGCTGCCTGTATGGCGGCTTCATGCTTACCAAGGAAGGCCCAAAGGTGCTGGAGTTCAACGCCCGCTTTGGCGACCCCGAGACCCAGGTGGTCCTTCCGCGCATGCAGGCCGACCTCATCGACGTTTTTCTCGCCTGCGACGAGGGGTCCCTCTCGCCCGACATGGTCTCATGGGGCGACAACTGGGCCGTCTCGGTGGTTCTCGCCAGCGCCGGATATCCCGGCGGCTACGAGAAGGGCAAGGCTATCTTTGGTATCGAGCGTGCGGAAGCGCTGGATGGCGTTACCGTCTACCACGCCGGAACGGTGCTCGATGACAGGGGACGGCTGGTCACGGCTGGCGGGCGCGTGCTCGATGTGACGGCCGTGGCGCCCACGTTTGAGGAGGCCCGCCGTCAGGCGTACGCGGCCTGCGACCTTATCGACTTTGAGGGAAAGACCCTGCGCCATGATATTGGGGCCAAGGCGGTTCTTCCCCGCAGCAACGGATAGCGCCGAATCACTCGCGTAGTACGAAACGAGATACTTTGGAGGCACAGGGCAGTGGCACGGGTGCAGGATATGGGTGCCGATAAGGACGAGGGATACTCGTACGAGGCGTCACCAGCGGACGATTCGCAGATTCGTCCACAGTACGTCGAGGCGGTTCCCACGATGGACGACCTTCGCTCGGCCACCGCAGACATGCGCTCGGCTGCCGATGACCTTACCTATGATGGTGACCGTTCGAGCCAAGACCACGTCTCAGGCCTTCCGCAGGCCCGTAGCCTGGTGCTTGGGGAGGACGACCCGCGTGATGCTGGCCTCGAGGAGCACCCGGTTTCTGAGGACGTTGCCTGGACAGGCCGCATCTTCAACGTCAACCGCCTGCGCGTGAAGCTTCCCGATGGTCGCACGGCCGTGCGTGACGTTGTACGCCACCCGGGTGCCGTGGCGGTCGTCGCGCTTACCGACGGGGGGCGCATTTGCCTGGTGCGTCAGTTCCGCACGGCGCTTGACCGCGTGACGGTTGAGATTCCCGCAGGCAAGCTCGACCCAGGCGAGGACCCGCTTGACGCCGCCCATCGTGAGCTGGCCGAAGAGACGGGCATGCAGGCCAAGAAGATGGCCTATCTCACCACCATTGCGACGTCTGACGGCTTTTGCGACGAGCTTATCCACCTCTACATGGCAACGGGCCTCAGCTATCACCAGTCGAGCCCCGATGCCGACGAGTTCATCAACGTTGATCTAGTCGAGCTGTCCGAGCTGGTCGATGCGGTTCTCGACGGCAGGGTCGAGGACGCGAAGACCGTGGTCGGCGCGCTTGTCTGCGACGCGATTGCGCACCGTCTTGCGCCAGGCGAGGCTGCCGGTCCCGTGAACGACCCCATGAGCGATGGGAAGGTCGATGGCTAAGCAGAAAGGCGAGATGGCTCGCCGCCAGACCAATGCCCTAACCGGCGACGAGGCTGAGAAGCTCTTCGAGACTGTTGACGAGACGGGCCACTCCAACGAGGAGGTTGCACGCCGCGAGCGTCGCCGCCGCAAGGAGAAGGGTACCGGCGTCGATGTGGACCCGCTTTCCTCGGAAGATCCTTCCGGCTCTAACGTCGGCAAGGTCATCGCGAAGACTGCCGTTGGCTTTGTGCTGGTATTTCTCGTCATCGTGGTTGCCGCGCAGGTGATTTTTGGCGTGGTGCGCCGTTCGAACACGGCAGACCTTGCCCACAACGTGACAGTGACGACGGTGGCCTCGGCGCTGCGTGGTGGAGTCGAGTGGGGCAACGGCTTCACGCAGTTCCCCGAGGACTTCTCGGTGCAAGAGGCAGACGAGAATACCGGGACCGTTGAGGTGACCGTAATCGACTCCACCTCAAGCGATGCACTCGAGTGCTTTGCCGGATCGCAGGTGCAGGCGTCGGCCTTCTCGGTAAACTGCCTGCTCAATCCCAACATCAATACCGTCATCTACCACGTGAACGTTCGTATGGACGAGAACGGCAAGTTCAAGACCTCGCAGTTGTTTGGGTTCCTCAAGCCCACGGGCGATGTGACCTCGTTCATCACGTTTGTGTGGTCCAAGACCCAGAGCTCGACAGGCGTGAATTTTAACTGCAGCATTACCGGCGTGGACTCGACGCTGCAGGAAGAGCTGCGCAGCCAGGTCACGACGTCGTTCACGCCGGTTGCGATTCTGAACAACCTTACGGGTGGCTCGACGGAGAACAGCACGACGACGAGCAGCGGATCGAGCTCTGGTTCGAGCAGTGGGTCAAAGTAGCCGCAAGCGTCGCAGCTGGTGGCGCGGTATGCGTTGCGGCCCCAGCGCCCCTCTCTGCGGGAAATCGCCGGTTAAAGCAGGTTAAACGTTCGGGATTTCCGGCAGTGCCACTAACCCGTGGAACCTCGCCGATTAGGTCGCCGTAACCGTCCCGGATTTCCGGCTATGTGGAAGACCGCGACTTTTCGCCGGTTAAAGCAGGCTAACCGTTCGGGATTTGCGGCAGTGCCACTAACTCGTAAAGAAACGCCGATTAGGCCGCCGTAACCGTCCCGGATTTCCGGTGCCGCTGCCGACCTGTAAAAATTCGCCGATTAGGGCGTGCTAACCGTTCGGAAAATCTCTAAACGGCGAGAAATGACAAGATGTGACCACTGCGACCTGACACCGCGCGATAGCAGGGAACACCAAATGACACCGCAGCCCTCAATCCTCTCGCCCAATCCTTCGCCCACAACGCCAATCCCACCACTCGCGGATTTCTCTTCTTCTCAATAGACAAAATATCCCATTTGACCTGCGGGCAAGCGTGCCGTCAGACACCTGTCAGTTATAAGGGTCGTCCCGTCAGGTACAAGAAGCTCACGATGGCGGCTGGAAGGGGGAGAGCGTGAGCAGGGGATATTGGCGAACGGTACAGGATGAGGTCAACGAGGCGCTCTCTGCTGCGGAGGAACGGGGAATGTGCCTCTGTGTGAAGAGCGACCGCACACGCCGCCTCCTTGAGCGCCGGGCGACGGCTGGAATTGTGACGTCACCCTTTCCGCGCACATACGCGAGAACGTCATACTGGAAGTCCCTCTCGCCAGGCGCCCAGTCGCTGCACGTGATCCGCGCAGCAGCTGCCTTGCATCCTACATGGGTGTTCTGCGCAACGTCAGCCGCGATAGCCCATGGCCTGCAGGTATCTGAGCCAGACCCGTCGGTGGTCCACATTTTAGATGCAAAGAATGGGGGACACCGAGGGAAGCACGTGGTAAGGCACCCTGTTCCTCCTGCGGTTGGCGAGAAAGATAAGGTTGTTGCCGGTGTCAGGGCGACTCCTCTTGCCGACACCATCTCGACGTGCCTGAGGACCCTCCCCATGCCTGCCGGCCTTGCCGTTGCGGACTCCGCACTGCGCGACTACGGCCTTACGCGAGAGGGCCTCGCAGGCTTCGTGCAAGCCCAGCCGCATTCGAGGGGTTCCCGCCAGGCGTTTCAGACGATAGGCTGGGCTGATGGCCGTTCTGAGAATGGCGGAGAGTCGATGGTGCGCGGAATTATCATCGAGCTGGGATTTTGCGTGCCTGAACTGCAGGTTCTTGTAGAGGATCCAACCCGTTCCGGAGGTGAGTACAGAATCGACTACGTTTGGGACACCGGTGTCGAACGGCCGATATTCGGCGAGCTTGATGGTGCAGGCAAGTACGCCGAGCAGGGAGCTTGTGGCGGACGAGGCGAGAAGGTCTCGGGAAAGGCAATTCTCGCTGAGAGACGCAGGGAATCTCGCCTCACCCTGTACGATGCCTCGATTGTGAGATTTAGCTTCCCAGAGGCCAAGGACCGACCCTTTTTCAAGGCCCTGCTTGAATGGTACGGAGTGCCAAAGCGGGACTTGTGATGTCGTAGGGTTTCGCCGGTTAGGCCGCCGTAACCGTTCGGGATTTCCGGTGCGGCTGCTAGCCTGTAAAAATTCGCCGGTTAGGGCTTGCTAACCGTTCGGAAAATCTCTAAACGGCGAAAATCCACGGGATGAGAGGGCCGAGCAGTCCGCGGCTGGCCGCCCCGGCTACCTCACAAGCGCCGCAACCTGCCCCAACAGGCTTTCGAACGATACCCCACGCACCTCGTTATCCGGCTGCAACCGCGTAATCCGCATGGCATCTCGCACGAAGTCCGCTGCAAACGCCACGGCATCGTAGACGCTGCGCCCGCACATCACCGCTCCGGTGAGCGCCGAGGCAAACAGGTCCCCGGTTCCGTGTGTCATGAACGGCAGCTGCTCGCCCACGACCTCCACCAGGTTGGTCTTCTCGCCAGCAATATAGTTCCTGATAAGCCCGTCGCCTCGCACTACGCCCTTCATCACGACGAGATGCGCACCCATCCCCACAAGCTGCTCCGCATAGCGCTCGACCTCGGCCTGGGAGAGGTCCTGCCCGCGGTACGGCATGCCGGTAAGCAGGTGTGCCTCGGTAAGGTTGGGGGTGAGAATATCGGCTCCCGCAACCAGCGTTCGCATCTTCTCGCACAGCTCGACCGTATACGTGGGATACATCTTGCCACCATCGCCCATCACTGGGTCAACCACCCTAAGCGCCTTCGGATGCTCGCGATAAAGCCGCTGGATTGCCCCCACCTGCTTCGCCGAGCCCAAGAACCCGGAATAGATTGCATCAAGCTCGATGCCTTCCTTCTTCCAAGCGTCCAGGTAGTCGTTGAGGATTGGCGTCGTATCGTGCATGTAGAACGTGGGGAACTTGGTGTGAGCCGAGAAAAGCGAGGTGGGTACGGGGCACACGTCGCAGCCAGCCGCGGAAAGCATGGGGATGGCAATCCCCAGCGAGCACTTGCCGTATCCACACAGGTCATGCACTGCGGCGACGCGCGGGATGTAGGCGCCCTCTCGCTTGTAGAGAATCAGGTCCTTGGGATTCATGCGATACCTTTCGGCTCGTGCCAGTCCAGTGGCTGGGCTGTCAGCTGTTGTCGACATTTGTTGCTGTTGGTCAATGATAGGCCCCATGGCCCACGTTCGCCCTGCTCCATCTATACTGTGAGGGTCTCTGAAACCAAACGTTAAGGGGGTCCTATGGCGGACAAGCCGCTGGTGGGAATCATCATGGGGTCCAAGTCGGACACGCCTGCGATGGAGGCGTGCACCGCTCAGCTGGATGAGCTGGGCGTTCCGTACGAGCTGGTCATCGCGTCGGCGCACCGCTCGCCGCAGAAGGTTCACGACTGGGCCTCCACGGCAGCAGACCGCGGCCTCAAGGTGATCATCGCCGCTGCAGGCAAAGCGGCCCATCTGGGTGGTGTCGTTGCTGCCTATACCCCGCTTCCCATCGTTGGCGTTCCCATGAAGACGAGCGACCTGGGCGGCATGGATTCCCTGCTCTCCATGGTGCAGATGCCATCGGGGGTGCCCGTGGCCTGCGTGGCCATTGGCGGCGCCAAGAATGCGGCCATCTATGCCACCCAGATCCTGGGTGCCACCATGCCGGAATACCGTGAGAAAATCGTTCACATGAAGCAACAGATGGCAGTGGCCTAGCATCTCTCTGCCAAGCGCCAGCCGTCTGCACATGACTGCGCTAGCCGCAGCCAAGGAGGAAAGCACCACATGAAGAAGGAAGAGCTACTCGAGCAGATCAAGCTTGCCATGAAGGCGCGCGAGAAGGACCGCGTGTCTATCCTGTGCCAGGTCAACCAGGCCGTGAAGCAGGTCGAGGTCGACGAGCGCCGCGATGCCACCGAGGCCGACGTTACCAAGGCTGTCAAGAAGCTCCAGAAGGTTACCGCCGAGGAGCTCGACGGCCTGCGCAAAGCCGGCACCGAATCCCACGCCGAGCGCATCCAGGGGCTCTCGGCCCAGGCGGACATCCTTTCTCAGCTTCTGCCCCGCCAGCTCGAGGGCGCAGACCTCGAGCGGCTGGCCGACTCCCTCATCGCCCAGCTTGGCGTCACGTCCAAACGCGACATGGGCAAGGTCATGGGAGCGCTTACGAAGGCCACCAGCGGTAACTTCGACAAGCCTGCCGCCGCTGCGTATGTGGGAAGCAGGCTCTCCTAGTTCGCCGTGACCGAGAAAGGCAACCACGTGTCAAACAGTCAAGGCAAGCACTTCGGCCAGCCGTCGGAGGACAGTCCCATACCGGCACAGCACGCGGACGGCAGCCAGCACACCGCCAGCCCTGCCAACAACCAGCGTGCCGCCGGCTTCATACCCGTCGTCACGGGTGACCCGCACGCAAAGGGCAGCGGTGCGCGTTTTGCCCGCAGCGACCGTCGCATGGAGAGCGACAACTACCTCGATACCGACCCATATGACCTCTCGGGCCGTCGTTCCCGTGACCCGCGCAAGCGCCGTAACAGCATCGTCTCGACGATGCTGTTCATCGTGGGCATCGCGCTCCTTGCGATTGCCGCGGGTATGTGGGGATACTCGCAGTGGCAATACCACGAGCAGGACGTGATTAACGAGAAGCTTGCGCAATACGCAACCATCGATGATGAGGGCAACTCGGCGCCGGTTGTCGATTGGGCATCGCTCAAGGCCATAAACCCCGAAGTCGTTGGTTGGATAGAGATTCCCAATACCGTTGTGAGCTTTCCGGTCTACCAAGCGTCCGATAACGACAAGTACCTGCATACCAACGCAGAGGGTGCCTACTCGCTGGGCGGCCAGGTCTTCATGGACTACCAGAACCAGGCGCCTGGCATGCTTGACCAGCAGACCATCATCTACGGTCACCACCTGCGCAACGGTGCCATGTTCAAACCCATCGCCGACATGGACAACCAGGAGGCCTTCGATTCCGTGGGCACCGTGTGGTACGTCACCGAGGGTGCCAGCTACGAGCTTGAGCCCCTCCTCCTCTATTACACAGACGAGGATGACACCAACGTGCGCACGTTTGGCTGGGCGAGCGAGGATGAGTTCCACACGTACCTTTCGGACCTTCTTGCAAAGTCTGTGACTAGCCGGCCTGACGCAGCGGAGCTCATCGGCAAGGCGGACCACGTGCTTACCCTGTGCACCTGCAACTACATTGATGGCTACGGCCGCACCATCCTGGTGTGCGTACCCAAGAGCGAGGTGGCATCGTGACGGAGGCGTCGTGGACGCGGGAGCCAAGTGACGACAAGCTGCACGACGAGTGCGGCGTGTTTGGTGTGTGGGCACCCAGCCATGACCCCGCGCGCATGGCGTACTTCGGGTTGCGGGCCCTGCAGCATCGAGGGCAGGAGTCTGCGGGCATTGCCGTGGGAGACGGGCGTACGGTTCTGGTCCGCAAGGATCTGGGCCTTGTGACGCAGGTCTTCTCCGAGGCCGACCTTGCCGCCATGCCGGGCAAGGTTGCCATTGGCCACTGCCGCTATGGCACGGCAGGCGCCAAGGGATGGGAGTCGGCGCAGCCGCACCTCTCGATGATCAACGACGTAATCATCGCCCTTGCGCACAACGGTACGCTCGTGAACTTTGATGCCCTGCGTGCCGAGCTCATCGAGATGGGCATCCCCTTCCGCTCCAATACCGATAGCGAGGTTGCGGCCAAGCTCATCGGATACTTTACGCAGCGTGGCCATCGTTTGCGCACCGGCATTGCGCATACCATGCGCATGCTCGAGGGCGGCTACGCCATGGTCCTTGCCCGCGAGAACGCCCTCTATGCGTTCCGTGATCCGCACGGTATCCGCCCGCTGGTTTTGGGCAGGCTGGGAGAGGGCGAGTGGGTCGTTGCGTCCGAGACCTGCGCCCTAGACATTGTTGGTGCCACCTACGTGCGCGAGGTCGCGCCGGGCGAGGTCATCCGCATCTCCGATGACGGCTTTCGCTCCGAGCAGGGCGTGCCTCCGCAGCCCCACGCCGATTGCATCTTTGAGCACGTGTACTTCTCGCGCCCGGACTCTGTGAAGGACGGTAGCTCGTTCTACCTCATGCGTCACAACATGGGCCGCCGCCTTGCGCGCGAGACGCCCGTTGTCGGTGCCGGCCTTGTTATCTCGGTGCCCGACTCCGGTACGCCTGCGGCTGAGGGATACGCCGCCGAGCTGGGTCTGCCCTACGGCACCGGACTCATCAAGAACCGTTATGTCGCGCGCACGTTCATCCAGCCAACGCAGGCCCTGCGCCAGATGGGCGTGCGTCTCAAGCTCAATCCGCTGCCCGATGTGGTACGCGGCAAGCGCATCGTGATGGTGGATGACTCGATCGTGCGTGGTACCACGTCCAAGCAGATCGTCCAGATGCTCCGTGACGCCGGCGCCGCGGAGGTCCACATGCGCTCGGCCTCGCCCACGGTCACGTGGCCATGCTTCTACGGCATCGATACGGCAAGCCAGGACCAGCTCATCGGTGCCAACATGTCGCTTGAGGAGATGCGAGACTATATCGGTGCGGACTCTTTGGGCTTCCTTTCCCCAAGGGGGCTGATCGATTGCGTCCCCCACGGAGGCTACTGCACGGCCTGCTTCACCGGCGACTACCCGGTGGCAATTCCACGTTCGTTCTACGAGGAGAAATTCCTGCCCGGCTACAAGCCGCACAACCTCATGCAGTCCTCGCTCGAGTCGCACATGGGCATCGACCAGGTGGCGCGCGAGGTCGAGCAGGACTCGGCAGCGCGGCTCAGGGTTGACGAGAAGCGCAGTGGCGTGGACGAGAAGAACGAGGCAACCCTATCCAGGAAGGATGGACAAGATGGCAGATAGTCCCCAGCACGTCTCGTATGCAGACGCCGGTGTCGACGTAGACGAGGGCGCCCGCGCCGTCGACGCGATCAAGGCAGCCGTGGCGTCGACCAACCGTCCCGAGGTCATCGGCGGCCTGGGCGGCTTTGGCTCGTGCTTCTCGGCGGCGGCGTGCAAGGACATGGATGATCCGGTCCTGGTCTCGGGCACGGATGGCGTGGGCACCAAGCTTGCCATTGCGCAGCTGCTCGATCGCCACGAGACCGTGGGCGAGGACCTCGTTGCCATGTGCGTCGACGATGTGGTGCCCATTGGTGCCGAGCCCCTGTTCTTCCTGGACTATGTGGCCATTGGCAAGCTGCGCGCCGAGCATGTGGCAAAGATCGTGGGTGGCATCGCCGAGGGTTGCCGCAAGTCCGGCTGCGCCTTGGTTGGCGGCGAGATGGCCGAGCATCCTGGTGTCATGAACCCCAACGACTACGACCTGGCCGGCTTTGTGGTGGGCGTGGTTGACCGCCCAAAGATGATCGGGCCGCATCTGGTCCGCGAGGGCGACGTTATCCTGGGGCTTCCCAGCTCCGGCATCCACTCCAACGGCTATTCGCTCGTGCGCAAGGTTGCCATTGAGGGCAAGGCCGTCGAGGAGCTCGAGCGTCCGCTTCCCGAGCTGGGCGGGGAGAGCCTTGCGGACGCCGTGATGCGACCCACCACCATTTACGCAGGCGGACTGGTGCGTGCGCTTCGTGCGGGCGTGCCTATCCATGCAATGGCCCACATCACCGGCGGCGGGATTACCGAGAACCTCAACCGCGCGCTGCCCGGCAGCGTCGACGCTGTGGTCGACCGTGGTGGCGAGGATGGACCCGCATGGGACGTGCCACCGGTCATTACGTACATGGTGCGTGCCGCTGGCCTCACGCCCGATGAGGCGTACAAGACCTTCAACATGGGTGTTGGCATGAGCGTCATCTGCGGTCGCGATGATGTGGATGAGGTCTGTGAGGGGCTTGTTGCCCAGGGGTTTGCGCCGTTTGTGATGGGGGAGTGCGTGCCGGGCAAGGGCAAGGTGGTCTATCGATGAGCATCAAACTCGGAGTGCTCATCAGCGGGTCAGGTACCAACCTCCAGGCCCTTATCGACGCTATTGCCGCAGGCAAGCTCGATGCCAGCATCGAGCTTGTGGTGAGTTCGCGGCCCAGTGCGTACGGCCTTAGGCGCGCGGAAGAAGCTGGCATCCAGACGCTTACGCTTTCCAAGGAGATTTACGCGGACCCGACGGTTGCTGACGAGGTCATAGCCACCGAGCTGCGGCGCGTCGGCGTCGACTATGTGCTCATGGCCGGCTACATGCGCATGGTGCACGACCCGATTCTGGCCGCATTCCCCAATCGAGTGCTCAACATCCACCCGGCGTTGCTTCCCAGCTTCAAGGGCGCGCATGCCATCCAGGACGCTTTCGACTACGGCGTCAAGGTCACGGGCGTAACGGTTCACTTTGCAGACAACCACTACGACTGCGGGCCTATCATCGCGCAGAGAGCGGTGGAGGTGGAAGAGGGCTGGACGGTCGAGCAGCTTGAGGCCCGCATTCACGAGGTCGAGCACGAGCTCTACCCGCACGTGGCGCAACTCCTGGCAGAGGGGCGCGTGCACGTGGCCGAGGGCGGGCGCGTTGTAATCGACTAGAGCCGCCCTGGCCAGTCTTTGACGGCATCGGTGGGGCTGGGCGTTTCGTGATGAGGGCCCATTGTCTCGCCAGCGCCGCTGTTTTGCGCCGGGAAGAAATTCGGGGCCCCCATCGGAAAGATGGCGATTTCTGTTTTGACGGTTTGTGGCAGTATTGGTTCAAGACGTTATATGCTATATGTTGAGTGCCAATTTACTGCCTGCTGCTTTGTAAAGTTAGCCAAGGCATCTACTTGGCAAGACCTTCTAAAACTGCCACCAACCGTGAAAACGTGCCATCCGAAGGCTTCGGAGCCACGCCTTTGCGCCCGAACATGGTCTGGCTCGCCGCTGCTTTCCCACTACCGACGCACAAGCGTCGCGATGCACTCCACGTGTCTCGTGTGCGGGAACATGTCCACAGGCTGCACGCGTTCAAGTCGGTAGCCGCCCTCACGGAGCAGTTCGACATCGCGGGCCTGCGTCAGCACATTGCACGAGACGTACGAAACACGCTCGGGCTTCAACGCGCACACAGCCGAGAGAAACTCCGGTGTCGACCCTGCGCGCGGCGGATCCATGACCAGCGCGTCAAAGCACCCCGCCCGTCCGTTGCGCGCTGCTGCCACGAGGTACTCCGTAGCGTCTGCGCGCACAAAGCGACATCTGCCGTCGAGCCCGTTTGCCACGCAGTTGCGCCGGGCGGCAGCGACGGCGCCGGCGACCTGCTCTACGCCCACAACCTCGACATCGTTGCAACTCTTTGCGGCACATATGCCGATGGTTCCCGTGCCGCAGTATGCGTCGAGCAGACGCGTACCGGGTGCCACGCCGGCCCCGGCGATGGCCAGGCGGTAGAGGACCTCCGTCTGCTGGGGGTTAGTTTGATAGAAGCTCGTAGGCCCAATCCCAAAGTCGCAGCCCAGCAGGCGGTCACGCATAAAGCCGCGTCCGCGCAGCGTGCTGCAGCGACGGCCGAGGATTGCATTCGTTTGCCGCTCGTTGATGTTCTGCACGATGCTCGTGTGCTTGGGACACTCGTGTGCTAGGTCGTCCACAAAGCGCTCCATGCGGGGGATGCGGGGCCCGTTGGTGACAATGGTAAGGAGACGCTCCCTGCTCACCCAGCCCATGCGAATCACGGCATGGCGCAGCACGCCGGTTCCGCGGTCTTCCTGGTAAGCGGGGATGCCGCACCTCTCGGCTGTACGCGCAACGGCATTGAGTGTCTCGCGGATTCCGGGAGCCTCCACCAAGCAGGAGGCGCAGGGGACAATGCGGTGCGTTCCTGCGGAGTAGAACCCACAGCGGACCCTGCCGCGGGAGCCTGGCGCAAATGGCGTGGCAGCCTTGTAGCGATAACCGCGGGGGTCATCCATGCCACGTATCTCGTCGACATGCGCACGGTCTTCTTGAGCCGCCTGACCTAGCACCTCTTCGACCAGCGCCTGCTTGCGTTCGAGCTGGATGGGGTAGGACACCTCAAGCCACTCGCAGCCCCCGCAAGACTTTGCGATGGGGCAGGTATAGGTGCGGTATCCCATGGGTCTCCAGCCAACGATGGTGAGCGCAAACGGTACAAAGCCAGCATACACGCCCCGGCCGCAGCAGGGGTTCCTCGGCGTTTTGAAACGTGACGCCATGAATGCGACAGAACTGCGCAGTCCCAACGAGGGACTTAAAAACCCTTGTATGTTCACCGTGTGCAGGGGTATAGTTCACTTGTGTTTTAAACGCAGGTCAAAAACTGCGCGCAAGAAGGCATTTTAGGGGCGGGTAGTAAAGGGGAGCACTCAATGCAGTCCAAGATTGCACATGCGGCCGAGCGCAAGGCATTCAGCATCGCGCTGGACCAAATCATCAAGGCGGCGTCGGGTGACGACCGCGAGAAGAATCTCGACAAGCTTATCAACATGGCCGGTAACCTGCTTAAGGATACCGCTCCCGGTGTCACGCGTGGCCTGAAGGCCGGTCTCTATCCTGGCTCCAAGTGGGAGCAGTTCCTCTGGAGCGTCATCGACGAGACCGACCCGCACGTGCTCAAGACCGTCGTTCTCAACGGAGGCTACGAGTCTGCCTTCCGCGGCCTGCGCAACACAACTGCCAACGCTGATAAGTACCAGTGCAACGTGCCTTGGATTATTATCTTTGATCCCACGAGCGCCTGCAACAAGCACTGCATCGGCTGCTGGTCGGCAGACTACGAGAAGTGGCAGAACCTTACGTACGAAGAGTGCGACAAGATTGTCACGCAGGGCTCCGAGCTTGGCTGCCACCTGTACATGATGACTGGTGGCGAGCCCCTGGTACGCAAGAAGGACGTCCTGCGCCTCGCTGAGGAGCACAACGACTGCCTCTTCAACATCTTCACCAATGCGTCCCTCATCGACCAGCCGTTCTGCGACGAGGTCAAGCGCCTGGGCAACATCGTATTCTCCATCTCGCTCGAGGGCTACGAGGACACCAACGATGCCCGTCGTGGCGAGGGCTCCTACGACGAGGTCATGCGCGCCATGGACCTTCTGCACGAGAACGGCCTGCTCTTTGGTACCTCCACTGCCTACACGCGTCTGAACACCGAGGCGGTCACCTCCGACAGGTACTTTGATCTCATTATCGGCAAGGGTGCCCGTTGGGCCTGGTACTTCCACTACATGCCCGTGGGCGAGGGCGCCAACGCCGACCTCATGCCCACCGCCGAACAGCGCGAGTACATGCTGCACCGCATCCGCGAGGTGCGCGGCATCACCGGCGGCAAGCCCATCTTTGCGATGGACTTCCAGAACGATGGCGAGTACGTGGGGGGCTGCATCGCTGGCGGACGCGTGTTCTGCCACATCAACGCCAAGGGTGACGTGGAGCCGTGCGTCTTCATCCACTACTCCAACGCCAACATCAAGAACGAGGACCTTCTCGACTGCTTGCGCCAGCCCGTCTTCCAGGCTTACCGCGAGAACTACCCCTGGAACGACAACATGCTGCGTCCGTGTCCCATGCTCGAGAACCCCGAGATGCTGCCCAGGATCGTGCATGCAGCGGATGCGCAGTCCACGGAGTACATCTCTCCCGAGGACGTCGACCATCTGTGCGCCCGTACCACGCCCTACGCCGAGAAGTGGGCGCCCGAGGCCGAGCGTCTGTGGCTTGAGGAGCATCCCACCGGCAAGAAGATCTACGCGGACCAGATGTCTAACGAGAAGATCTCCGTCAAGGCAAAGTTAATTGCAGAGGAGGACGCCAAGGGCGAGGCAGTCGTGGGGGCCGAGGAGAAGTAGCTTTCGTCTATAAGTGCTTGCTGAGCCCGGGTCACGAGGTTTCACGGCCCGGGCTTTTGTATGCGCTGTCTGGCAGAGGCCGCACATAACGCTGGCATCCTCCGGTGGTTGCCCTCTTGTCCAGGAGGCTTTTCTGGCCAGCCGTGGCCGCACGTTTCCCCGCCCCCACCAACGCCTGCGGCGCTTGCACCAACGCTGCCCGATGTGTACGAATGAGCCGCTGTTCGCGGGGGTAAGGTTTGAGCTGGCGCGCGGTTTGCCGCGCACTTGCAAAAGCACGGTGGCTTCGCTGTTGCGTTTTCTCTCGGCGATGCCGCCTTGGCTGCGGCTCGAGGAGGAACCATGGCTACAAAGAGCACTGAGAAGGTCAAAAACGTGGTCCTTGTGGGCCAAGGCGGCGTGGGCAAGACCATGCTGGCCGAGGCCATGCTTCACCTGACGGGAAAGACGACCCGTCTAGGCGGTCACGCCGGTACCAAGCCCACGCTTGATTACGATGCCGAGGAGGGGGAGCGCGGCTTCTCCATCTCCACCACCATTGCCCCCGTCATCTGGGGAGACACCCGTATCAATGTGCTCGACGCGCCCTGCTACCCGGACTTTGTTGGCGACGCCTACGCCGCCATGAGTGCATGCGAGACCGCACTCTTTGTGGTTGACGCCGCGGGTGGCGTTGGAACCGTGACCACGCGGCTGTGGTACGCGGCGGAGAACCTCTCGCTTGCGCGTGCCATTTTTGTGAACCGGTGCGACCGTCCGGACGCGGACTTTGACGTTACGCTTGAGGCCCTGCGCGAGCATTACGGCAACAACCTTGGTGTGGTTACCATCCCCATGGGCGTGGGAGGTGCGTTCTCGGGCGTCATCGACGTGGTGCACATGAAGGCGCGCCACCTCGAGGACGGAAAGCCTGTAGTGGGCAACGTTCCCGCCGAGTTCCAGGCTGCCGCCGAAGATGCCCGCGCCAACCTGACCGAGCTTGTGGTTGAGGTGGATGACGAGCTCATGATGCGCTACCTCGAGGGCGGAGAGATCACGCAGGATGAACTCGAGGGGCTTCTCGGCAAGGCGATGGCCGAGAGGGCCTTTGTGCCCGTGTTCGCCGGCTCGTGCGTGCGCGAGGAGGGCCTCTTCTCGCTTATGGATGCCGTCGTTGGATGGTTCCCCACGATGGCGGACTTTGGTCGCATTCCGCTGGTCAACGGTGAGCAACTCGACATCTCGCCGGATGACGACCGCCCCGTTGCCTTTGCCTTCAAGAGCCTCAACGACCCGCAGAATGGTCATCTCTCCTTCCTCAAGGTGCTGGCGGGAACCCTTACGCCGGGCATCGAGCTCGCCAACGCGCGCACGCGCAAGACCGAGCGCCTGGGCCATCTCTATCTCATGTGCGGCCGCGACACCGAGGAGATTCCATTCGCTGCGGCTGGCGACATTGTTGTGGTGCCCAAGCTCGAGGCCATGACGGGCGATACCCTCTCGGTGACCGGCAAGGTCGAGGCCGCCGCCTTCCGCTTTCCCAACTCCCTCTACCGCATTGCCATCGAGCCTGACAAGCGCGGTACCGAGGGCAAGCTGTATGCGTTCCTCGAGAAGGCCGCGGACGCCGACCCCACACTCAAGGTCGAGCGTGATGAGGACACCGGCCAGACGGTTATCTCGGCGATTGGCGAGGCTCAGGTGAGCGTCCTTCTCGACCGGCTGGAGGACCGTGCGGGTGTGACGGCGCATACCGTGGCGCTGCGCATCCCGTATCGCGAGACCATTCGTCGCGTTGCCTCGGCACAGGGTCGCCACAAGAAGCAGACCGGCGGCGCAGGCCAGTATGGTGACTGCTGGCTGCGCATCGAGCCTAACCCTGGTGAGGGTTACGAGTTTGTCGACGAGGTCGTGGGCGGCCACATCCCGCGCGGGTTTATTCCCGCCATCGACAAGGGCGTGCAGGAGACCATGCACGAGGGCGTGCTGGCGGGCTATCCCATGATTGACGTTAGGGCTGCGGTGTACGACGGCTCGTACCATCCCGTCGACTCCAACGAGATGGCCTTCAAGACCGCAGCGCGCATTGGTTTCCAGAAGGCCGTCGCGCAGGCCGAGCCCGTGCTGCTTGAGCCCATGGCACACCTGCGCATCACCGTGCCCGACAGCTATGCCGGCTCCGTGATGGGTGACGTCTCCGCTTCGCGTGGCCGCGTCGAGGGCATGTCTGCGGGTACTGGTGTTGCTGCTGGTGAGACTACCATTGAGGCGACCGTCCCGTACGCCGAGGTCACAGACTACGCGACGCGCCTGCGTTCGCTCTCGCGCGGTACGGGCGAGTTCGAGATGGAGCTATCGGGCTACGAGCAGGTTCCGCATGATATCCAGGCCAAGCTTGCTGCTGAGTACGCCGAGAAGCGCGCCGCTGGTGAGAAGTAGTTCGCGACGCTAGCAATGATGAGCAAGGGGCCGACCAGCTTGTCTGGTTGGCCCCTTCTCTGTTTTGACAAGCTTCCGAAGGCAGGCATCTCACAATCGTCTTCGGGGCAGTACGGAGCCAATGGTGACACAGTCTTGCACGTTACTGACCGAATGCATACCGACTTTTGTCATATAGCTTGATAATGATAGGTTTTACCAGCATAAAAGAAATAAATCCCCCAACTAAAATACGTAGTAAAAAAAATATTTGATTCAATTACCGCTATAGTCTCTCTCATAAGGCGTTGATGTGTATCGGGGGGTGTTCCCATAGTTTTGTCAAGCAGGCGGACTCGCTGAGTCCCAGGGTT
>NZ_DBHHPX010000029.1:0-32718 GCF_057241865.1 Tractidigestivibacter sp. | reverse complement strand
ACACGTTATCCCTGTTCGGGGACGGTATTCTCTAAAATTTGCTGCGGAAGTCAGGGTTGTGGGCTTGTGGCCGCTGCGATGGCAGCCTGTTTAGGACTCAGGCTCTCGGTATCATTCTTTGGCGGAGTCGGACATCACGGCCTTGCCCTTCTTATTGGGAACGGGCCTGGATTCTGATGGGTAGCATCCCGTTCATGATTGCAATCCATACCGCAGTCGCGGCGCGTGCGTTCGCAATCACCTATCAGGCCATGGCTAACAGGTACCTCACGGTGCTGTTGAGTGCCGCTTCCGCGATTTGCGTTATCGCTGCGTTCGCCTCTCATCGTGCCGAGGAGCAGGGGTCCAGGGAGTAAACCTTAGCCCTGTTGACGTCTTCGTTCGGTCTCCCATGACGTTTTTTCTTCAACCTGAACTTCCCTCTCGGGTTCAGGTTCCGCACGAGAGGTATGCCGTCATCGCGCTCCCTGAGCATTGTGCTTGCATGCGAGGCGCTCCAGTGCGTTCCGATTCTCGGCATTTTTGGGATCGTGGACATGGTCTCGAATGTTGTGGGCTTCGCATTTGGCTTCTGTGCCGCGGATCCCGCAGTTGAACATGGCCTGCACGTCACCTAGATCGACCCACACTTCAGCTCGATTGGGGGGCAGCCAAACCTCTGCCTGTGGCCGACTCGCACCAACGTTCCCCGAATCGGGGGCCGCGGAAGGAGGCTGCCGGTCCGTGGTCGTTCCTTCCTTGGTGCCGGGGGGCGTCGAGGAGGTCCATGATGGAGCCCTTCTCCGAATGCGACCTCATGCTGTTGTTCATCCGGACCCCTTTTGTTTCAAGCAGAAATCTTTTCTCTGCCGCACTTGCCTTGCCGCCCCGTGCGGGCCTATAGTCGCGCATAGCAACTACAGCCGCGCGAGATTCGCGCGCCACTTTTGAAGGGGTGACCAACGCATATGAGCACTACAGTATGCAGCCATAGCACGGTCACCCTCCGACGCCAGAACCGACGAATCAGCCCCGCGATGTCTTGCGCGCTGGTATAGGTTCTTGTCGCTTCTCTCTTCACAGACTCTAGACAAGGTACCCAGCAGTGCCCGGCACGATCGGGGGCTCTTCGTGACGTTGCGGCATGGCCGCGACGCTCGTTCGTTTGCATGTCTGCAAGGGGTATCAAGGCCCAACAACAGAAAGGTGCACAAAAATGGCTGAGAAAGAGAAGGTCGTCCTCGCATATTCCGGTGGCCTGGACACGTCCGTCATCGTGAAGTGGCTGCAGGTCGAGAAGGACATGGACGTCATTGCCATCTGCGGTAACGTTGGTCAGGACGAGAAGGACCTCACCTGGATCAAGCAGAAGGCCCTCGACATGGGCGCCATTGCCTCCGAGGCCGTGGACATGCGCGAGGAGTACGCCGAGGCCATCGTCTCTAAGGCCATCTGGGCAAACGGCAAGTACGAGGGCATCTACCCGCTGCTCTCCGCACTTTCTCGCCCCATCATCTCGAAGCACCTCGTGGACATCGCGCACCAGTACGGCGCCAAGTACATTGCCCACGGCTGCACCGGCAAGGGCAACGACCAGGTGCGTTTTGAGACCTCCATCCACGCGCTTGACCCCTCGCTCGAGATTATCGCCCCCGTGCGCGAGTGGGACCTCACCACGCGTGACTCCGAGATGGCCTGGGCCGAGGCCCATGGCGTACCCGTGCCCACCACCCACAAGAAGCCCTACTCCATTGACGACAACCTGTGGGGTCGCGCGATTGAGTGCGGCGTGCTTGAGGACACCTGGAACGAGCCACCTTCGGACATCTGGACGATGACCAGGAACCCCGAGGACTGCCCCGCCGACCCCGAGACCGTCATCATTGGCTTTGAGGGCGGCCTGCCCGTCTCGATTGATGGCGAGAGGATGCCGCTTCTCGACTGCATCATCAAGGCCAACGAGATTGCCGGGCGCAACGGCTTTGGTCGCATCGACATGATCGAGGATCGCGTCGTGGGTATCAAGAGCCGTGAGTGCTACGAGTGCCCCGCCGCGCTCCTTCTCATCCAGGCCCACCAGTCGCTCGAGACCCTGTGCCTCGATGCCGAGACCCTGAAGCAGAAGGCCAAGCTGGACGTCGAGTGGGCCTCCACGGTCTACCGTGGCCTTTGGTACTCGCAGAACCGCGAGGCCATCGATGCGTACAACGCTTACACGCAGAAGTACGTCACCGGCGAGGTGCGCATCAAGCTCTGCAAGGGAGGCCTGTTCGTCGACGGCCTGCGCTCGCCGTACAGCCTGTACGACTACAACCTGGCCACCTACGACGAGGGCGACACCTTCGACCACTCTGCCTCCAAGGGCTTCATCACCATCCATGGCCTGCAGTCCAAGACCTGGTCTCGCGTTCAGGGCCCCGGCTCCAAGCTGCAATAGGAACGCCTCTGAGCAGGAAAGACCCGGCCTGCTCGACAGATATGCGGCAAGGGCCGCCGTCGGGGGCCACCGGCGACGGCTTTTCTATCGGCTCGTATGTGCGGGTCGTGCGGTAAGCTAGCAGGGACAACGGCACAGCATCGAGAGGGGTGCTCATGGCATTGTGGGGCGGTAGGTTCGAGAAGGGCGTCGACGCCTTTACGCAGGAGTTTGGCGCGTCGCTCAAGGATGACAAGGCCATGGCGCAGGAGGATATCAAGGGCTCGCGCGCGCACGCCAAGATGCTTGCCAAGCAGGGCATCATTTCCCAGGAGGACGCCGACGCCATAGATGCGGGGCTTGGGAGGATCTCGGACCAGATCGAGAATGGCACCTTTGCCTGGGATGTAAACGATGAGGACATCCACATGGCCGTCGAGAGGGCCCTCACCGCAGACATTGGTACGCCGGGTGCGCGCCTGCACACGGGCCGCTCGCGTAACGACCAGGTGGCAACCGATATCCGCCTCTACGCCAAGCGCCTGTGTGACGGGCTTCTCGAGGAAAACGTCGAGCTTCGCCGCACGATCTTGGGCGTTGCCGAGGAGAATCTGGGCGTGGTGATGCCGGGCTACACGCATCTGCAGCATGCACAGCCGGTGCTTTTCTCGCACCACATGCTGGCGTACTTCTGGATGTTCTCGCGTGACCACACGCGTCTTCTTGCCGCGCGCGCCGCAGCCGACGCCAACCCGCTTGGGTCCGCGGCGCTTGCCGGCACCACGTACCCGCTTGACCGCGCGTGCACCACTCAGCTTCTGGGCTTTGACCGCACGATTCCTAACTCGATGGACGCTGTTTCGGACCGCGACTACCTGCTTGACCTGGATTACGCCTGCGCCGTGAGCATGATGCACCTCTCGCGCCTGTGCGAGGAGATTGTCCTTTGGAGCAGTGCGGAGTTTGGCTTTATCACGCTTTCGGATAGCTACTCCACCGGCTCGTCCATCATGCCGCAGAAGAAGAACCCAGACTTCGCCGAGCTCACGCGCGGTAAGACCGGACGCGTCTACGGGGACCTCATGGCGCTTCTCACCACCATGAAGTCGCTCCCGCTTGCCTACAACAAAGACCTCCAGGAGTGCAAGGAGGGTCCGGCCGACGCCGCAAAGACGCTGCTCGATTGCATGGCCATTGCTGCGGGCATGCTGGCAACCATGGCCGTGAACAAGGATGCAATGCTCGCCCAGGCCGGCAAGGGCTTTACCGCTGCTACCGACGTTGCCGACTACCTGGCCAAGAGGGGCATGCCGTTTCGCGAGGCACACGAGGTTGTTGGCAAGCTCGTGCTCTACTGCGAGAAGCACGGTAAGGGGCTGGAGGACCTCACGGCTGAGGAATTCCGTGCGGCAAGCCCGCTCTTTGGGAAGGATATCGCGCAGGGTCTCGACCCGGTGGGCATTGCCAACGCGCGCGTGACGTACGGTGGAACCGGCGAGGCGGCGGTGCGCGCCCAGCTTGCCGAGGCCCGGGCGCATCTCGCCGCCGACGAGTGAGGTGGGCCTCGCCACGTTAAGGTGCGAGACCCACCAGGCACGAAATTCCCGGAAGAGCGTATCCATGCTGACCGAAGCCCGTCAAAGCCTGCGTGAAAACGGCCTATCGCGGGGAATCTCTGGGGTGCGTGCATGAAAACGGGCTATCGTACGGTCCCTGGTGAGCCACATCTTTGTTGGGGTGCATGAAGATGCATTTCCACGAATACATCCCCATGTAATTATTGATGTTATGCATCTGCTATACATCGTGTCGATCGGGGTGTGAATCGGTACCGTGCGATAGGTCGTTTTCATGCAGCGAATCTGGGAAAGCCGTGCGATAGGCCGTTTTCATGCAGCGGACCGCGTGCCACCCTACTTTGGGAGGGGCGGGCGGCGGTATCTGCCGCTGCCCGCCAGGGTCGCTTGAGCCGAGCTGGCTGGATGCAGGCACTGCGGCTAGATGATACCGTAGGCCACAAGCAGCTTCTCGATGTCGGTGCCCTTGACCTTGCGGAGTGCCGCCCCGAGGGCCTTGCGCTCGATGAGGGGCAGCTTCATCTCGGTGACCTTGCGATTGTCCTGAAGCTTGGCCGAGGCGTCCAAGAGACAGCGCACGTCGTAGACCGAACCCCAGACTTCGGGTACGCCGCGGTCGACATCGCACAGCGTGTAGACGGCCTCCATGCCGGTGCGCATCGAGTACTCGGTGGTGAAGATGGTGTCGCGCACCACCTCGGCAAACTGGCCGAGGAAGGTAAAGTTCACGGCGCCGTCGGGAACCACCTTGGGCCTGTCCGTGTCGTTTCTCGGCATGAAGAATGCGGTTATGTAAGGCATGTAGCAGGTGGTGGTGTTTGCGTGCTCCTGCGCCAGCGCCACGATGCGGTCCTCGGGGATGCCAAGGTGGTAGAGCCACTCCTCGCAGATTTCTGCACCCGTGCATTCACGCATGGGCTTCTTGATGAAGTCGCCTCCCTTGTCGGTGAAGAGCACATACACCCAAACGAGCACGTGGCCGTCTGGCTGGGTCTTGAACTGTGGCTGGCGGTTGACGGTCCAGCTGAGCAGCCACCTGGAGTCACGGGCAGTCACGATGCCCCCAGTCACCACGCGCCCAGAGAGCGGGTCGCGGCGGCAGATGCGCTGAATGGCCGAGAGAATCTCGGGATCTGCGGTGTCGACGGTGGCGCTCATCCAGTTGGATTGCTCTGGGTCACTGCAGAAGACATCGGGGTTACCGAAGGAGCCATCTGGCGCCTGCGCGGCGATGCGACGCCACATGTCCCAGCCGCCACCAGGTCGAGCCTGCGGATCGACCTTGGCCACAGTGTTCTGCGAACCCCACGTGGCGTTCTCCACGCACCCGCCGTTGGTGATGTAGACCTGGTCGTTCTTGGTGAGGGGGATGCTGTCCTCAATGCCATCGTGCTGAACCACAATGGCGCGCGCGACCTTCTTGGCTGCTTCCGTGGCAGATGCGGGGACAAAGTCAAACTCTACGTTCACGACCTTCTGTCCATACTCGATGGACACGCCTGCAGACTCGATGTACTTGATCATGGGCAGGATCATCGAGTCGTACTGGTTGTAGCGGGTGAAGCGAAGCGCCGTGAAGTCGGGCAGGCCACCGATGTGGTGGATGTAGCGCTGGACGTAGCGCTTGACCTCGAGCGCGGAATGCCAGTTCTCGAAGGCGAACATGGTGCGCCAGCACATCCAGAAGTTGGAGCCAAAGACCTCATCATCCCAGATCTCGTTGATGCGCTTGCCATAGAGCTGCTCGTCGGGGGTGAAGAAGAGCTTTATGATCTCCGTGAGGCCGGCGTCGGAGAGGCCAAACTTCTTATCCATGTGGGCGTCCTGGCCGCGGCTCTCGGTTGCGCGGCACAGCGAGTAGTTGGGGTCCTCCTTGTTGAGCCAGTAGTACTCGTCAAGGACGCTTTGGCCTTCGTGCTCGATGGAGGGGATGGAGCGATAGAGGTCCCACATGACCTCGAAGTGGTTGTCCATCTCGCGGCCGCCGCGCATGGTGAAACCAATGGGCTGCTGCTCGCCGTCGCAGGCGCCGCCGGGCAGCCTACGCGCCTCGAGGATGTGGATATTCTCGCCGGGCATCTGGGCGTCACGCACCAGGAAGCAGGCGGCCGAGAGCCCCGCAAGGCCGGTGCCCACGATGTAGGCGTGCTTGCCCTCGATGCCTTTGGGCTTCTTGGGGCGGGCGAATGCTTCGTAGTTGCCAGAGCTGTAGAGTACATGGCGACCTCCTCGTATGGTGCCGTGACATCCGTCCAGGCTGGTGCCTGGGCCACGGACGGTGGGGTTATGGAGCGAGGATTCCCGTGCGCAGGCAATGGCAGACTAGACAGAATCGCCAGTCTGTCTAGTTTTCGAATTTTGTTCAAAATAGGATAAGCGTGCGGACCGAGACGGATACCGCTGCGGCGTCTCACTACAGACGGCGAGAGAAGCGCTCGACTGCGGCGGGGATGTCTCCGTGCACCACGCGGTCGAGCTGGGCCACAAGCTCCTCTGGCCTCTCGGTCATGCCGTTGGTGACCCAATTGATTACTGTGGCCACAAAGCCAGCAGCGTAGAATTGCGAAATAAACGCTTGGTCATCGGCAGAGATGTCGAGGTCTTTGCTCTCCTCGGCAACTACGCTCATGACGAGTTGGTCCGTGCGGCTGTGAAGAAAGCGCTGGGCGTAGTTGGGGTCGACGGAGTGGATGGTGCGAACGACAAAGTCGCGGTCGTGAAGGATGTGCTCGAGCAAAGCGCACATGCCCCGCTGCCAGGTGTTGTAGGCTCTCTCGTCCCCCAGGACCTCATCGGCCTCGACGGTGTAGATCCAGGCAACCAGGTCGTAGACGCTTTCGAAGTGGTAGTAGAAGGCCTGGCGGTTTACGCCCGCCCCGGCCGCGAGCATGGTGACCGTGATCTTGTCAAGCGGATAGCGCTTGATGAGGCGCTTGAGCGCGCACGCCAGTTCCTGCCGAGCATCTTTGCGAGGCATGGGCGCTCCTTCCCGGTCTATGGGTTGTTGCGGTAGGGCAAGCTTGCTACTTTCGAAGATGATAGCGCCATGCGCGGACGGTCCCCAGGCGCTTTTGGGGTCATGCGTGCAACGGCAAATGGCCAAACTGCACGCAGAATCGAGGATATGAAGGTTACTTTTCCGCGTTGGACGCCAGTTCCGGGTGCCGCGTGCCAACGCACCGCCCATCTGCCGCGCACCAACTGGGAAAACGCCCGCAGCAAGGCGGGCTCGCACCACCTGGTGCGGCTCAGGAAGGCCAGGGGGCCTTCAAAACCTCGATTCTGTGTGTCGATTCGCGACTGCTTGTTGCGCGCATGGTACGGAAGGGCACCTGGGGCCGCCAATGCAGTAAGGTTTTGGGAGCAATCGCGCCGGGCGCAGCCCGAGGAGAGGGGAACGAATGCCCAGTACTGCCCAGAAACGCACGGAGACGCTATCTCCACGTACCAAAATGCCCGCGACACTTGAGGATCCCATGGGGCCCGTTGGCCCAGATGACGAGCCTGCCCCGCGCACACGGCTGATTGTGACCGTCATCCTGGCGGCGTTGCTTCTGGTATCGGAGTTCCCGCTTGGCATGTACCTCTCAAGCACAGATGCCTATTCCAACGTCAACGCAACGCTCGACAGCCAAAAGACGACTGCCATGGGGCTGGTGGCAACGGCCACCGCGGCATCCGTAGCCGTCACGGCCATCCCCGATGATGTAGGCACGCCCATCGGTGAGCAGCTTGCGGATCTCTCGGGAAAGCTCGTGGTGGTGCTTTCGGTGATTTACCTCGAGAAGTTCCTCCTCACCACGCTTGGTCTTATTGGGTTTAGAATCTTTGTCCCCGTGGGACTTGCCATGGTCATCGGTTGGCTGTGGGCACATCGGAGTTGGGGACCACGTCCTGTGCTGTTTGTGTGGGGCGTCAAGCTCATGGTGGTAGGCGTTGCGCTGGCAACGCTGGTTCCTGTGAGTGCAGGCCTGACCGACGCCATCAACACTCAATATCAGGCCTCGCAGCAGGTGGAGGCCGCCGTTCAGGCAACCGATGAGGCAACGCAAAGCGTGTCTGACGGCACGGCGTCCGAACAGGACACAAGCGACAGCCAGAACCTCCTCGACGTGCTGGGATCGGCTGTTTCCAGCGGTATCGACGCGCTGGCCTCCGGCGCCCAGGAGGCAGCGGGTACCGTTGCATCCCAGCTCAACAAGCTCATCGACGCTGTTGCCGTAAGCATCGTGACCTCGTGCCTTGTGCCCATGGCAGTACTGCTGGTCTACTTCTGGCTTATCAAGCTTTTCACCGGAGCAGACCTTAGCGGCTATGTGACCAAGGCACAGGCAGGCGTTGGGGGCGCCATCAAGCGTGCTATGACGCGTTAGCCCGCATGCCGTTGCGCGCCGGGCCTGCCCGTCACCCTCGGAGAACCCCCGCCACCTCGCGCGGTAAAATCGAATTACCGCCATGCTGCTGCGAAAGGAACGCAGATGATCGATCGCTACACCCGTCCCGAGATGGGCCACATCTTCTCGCTGGAGAACAAGTACGCCATCTGGCAGGAGATCGAGGTCCTTGCCTGCGAGGCTCAGGCCGAGCTGGGCAAGATTGGCATCACCAGGGAGGAGGCCGCCTGGATTCGCGACCACGCCGGCTTTGACAAGGACGAGGTCGACGCCATCGAGGCCGTCACCAACCACGACGTGATTGCGTTTCTCACCGACATGGGTCGTCACATCGATACCGACGTCCCCGAGGGAGACCCCAAGCCCAGCCGCTGGGTCCACTTTGGCATGACCAGCTCGGACCTTGGCGACACGGCCCTCTGCTACCAGCTTGTCCAAGCCACCGATATCCTGCTTGATGACTGCAAGGAGCTCGGTGAGATTTGCAAGCGCCGTGCCTTCGAGGAGCGCGAGACCCTCTGCGTTGGCCGCACGCACGGCATTCACGCCGAGCCCATGACCTTTGGCATGAAGTTTGGCAGCTGGGCCTGGGAGCTCAAGCGCGACTACGACCGTCTCAAGGATGGCCGTGCCAACGTGGCCTTCGGTGCCATCTCAGGTGCCGTGGGAACCTACAGCTCGATTGATCCCTTTGTCGAGGAGTACGTCTGCAAGCACCTGGGCCTGGTGCACGACCCGCTCTCCACGCAGGTCATCTCGCGCGACCACCACGCCTACCTGGCCGGCGTTCTTGCCACCACGGCGGCGACCTGCGAGCGCATTGCCACCGAGATTCGCAGTCTCCAACGCACCGACACCCTCGAGGTGGAAGAGCCCTTCCGCAAGGGCCAGAAGGGCAGCTCGGCCATGCCTCACAAGCGCAATCCCATCACTGCCGAGAAGGTCTGCGGCCTCTCCCGTGTGGTGAAGGCAAACGCGCAGGTGGCCTTTGATGACGTGGCGCTCTGGCACGAGCGCGACATCTCGCACTCCTCGGCGGAGCGCGTGGCCCAGGCCGACAGCTTCATGGCGCTTGACCACATGTTCCAGTGCCTCATCCGCATCGTCGACGGCCTGGTTCTCTACCCGCAGCGCATGCTGGCCAACCTCAACAAGACCCGTGGCCTCATCTACTCGAGCAAGGTTCTGCTTGCCCTGGTAGAGACCGGCATCACGCGCGAGGAGGCCTACAAGATCGTGCAGGATGACGCCATGGCCACCTGGCACGAGGTCCAGGACTGCACGCCCGGTACGACCTTCCGTGACAAGCTGGCCGCTGATAGCCGCTGCACGCTCACCGCACAGCAGCTCGACGCCATCTTCGACCCGCAGAGCTTCCTGAAGCGCAAGGACGTGGTTTTCGACCGCCTGGAGAAGCTCGAGTTCGCGTAAGCGCCACCAAGAGGAGAGATTCATGTTCCACTACGACTTTAGGCCCCGGGGCGTCTGCTCCCAGGCCATCCATATTGATCTCACGGATGACGGCTCGACCATCGAGGGCGTCTCCTTCGAAGGTGGCTGCAGTGGCAACCTCAAGGCCATAGGCAGGCTGGTCAAGGGCCAGCCTGTCGGCCAGATAGCCGGCACCCTTGCGGGCAACGCCTGTGGGCCCCGCCACACCTCCTGCGCCGACCAGCTGAGCCTCGCCCTGCACGAGGCCCAGGTCGCGGCGCAAGCCTAGGGGCCAGTTATGCTGGGCCACAGACACAGCAGCCAAAACGGTGCCGCACGCCACGCAGGCATCTCTCGTCGCTCGTTTTTCAAGACGGGTGTCGCGGCGGCCTCTGCTGCGGCAACCGTAGGTGTTCTTGCCGGCTGCACCAACAAGGAGCAGGACACCGCCGACACCTCCGAGCCCGTCAACGTCTCCGAGGACACGGGCACAAGCATCTTGGACACCTTTACCTCGGTTGACCTGCCGTACTCCGCCAGCAACACGTGGACGCTGCCCTTGGGTAACGTCCTTCACCCGGCGGAGGGCGTGTGGCTGCCCGTTACCACGGCCGGCGCCTCTGCCAGCCCCATGGTTGTGGCCTCGGCCCTCTCTACCTCCTCGGGCGAGCTCAAGGAGGTTGTGACAAAGGCCGTCACCGGCACTACGACCTCGGTCATTTATGGCGTTGCCTGCTCGGATTCGGTTTATGCTTGGGTAGAGTTGGACATGATCACCCGGTCATGGAGTCTCTTTGCGGCGGCGTTCTCGGACGGGGCCCTCGCCGGCGAGACCAAGACGCTCTGGCAGGCGGATTCCAACTGGGACCCGGCCCCGGTTGCCTGCAGCGGCACCTCAGTCATTTGGCAGGTGCAGCCCTCTACCTCGGGCGATAAGACCGCCGAGACCTCCTATTGCTACCTCTGGACCGTTGGCTCGTCTAACGCCCAGGCCGTTGTGGAGTCCCCTGGCCGCTTTGCCACTTCCCCCACCGTCTGCGGCAACTGGGTGGTGCTCGCACCCCGCGTGCGCGCAAGCGAAGGCACCTACTACGGCGTTACCGCCTACACTATCGATGACGGGCTCAAGACCAAGGTCGACCAGCTCGTGATGCCGACCTCGGTCAAGCCCTTCCGTGCCTGCCGCATGGGCGAGAAGTTCGTCGTCTCCGTCGAGGCAAACTACGGCTCCGGTGGGCTTCTCGGCAACATGGGCACCTACATTGGCTCGAGTGACGGCAGCGACTTTCTCTACCTCGCGCGCGAGCCATTCGAGTGCGCGGCCGCTGGCAAAAATGGCGTCTACTTCATCAAGAGTCGATCCTCCTACATCGTGGTCAACGCCACCGATCAAACCTACAGCGTGCTCTCCGCGACCGATAGGAGTGTGGACTACGGCGATTACCCGGCGCGCGTTGGCGAGTGCGACACGTTCGTGACCTTCTCGTCCGTCAAGGATGCCACCACCGGATACCCCGCTTCCGTAATAGTGAGAACCTTCCCCCTATAGGATGGTTCGAGAGTGGCCCTTGTGGGGTACACTACTATAGGATTGGTGGGTCTATCTGACCATCGAGCATATCTGAGCTAAAGGAGGCCGCATGGCTTCAGACGAGAAGAAGATTCTGCTGGTAGAAGATGAGAAGGCAATCCGCGACGTCGTGGCGGCGTACCTCGACCACGAGAACTATATCGTTCGCGGCGTCGGGGACGGCCAGAGCGCCGTTGAGGAGTTCGAGAAGCACTCGTTTGACCTTGTGATTCTCGATCTCATGCTCCCCAAGCTCTCTGGCGAGCGCGTGTGCCGCGCCATCCGTGAGACCTCGAACGTGCCCATCATCATGCTTACCGCCAAGGGCGAGGTGGAGGATCGCGTCATTGGCCTTGAGCTTGGCGCCGACGACTACCTCATCAAGCCCTTCTCGCCGCGTGAGCTCATCGCCCGCGTGCGAGCCCTGCTGCGCCGCGCCCACACCGAGACCGAGCCGCAGCTCGAGGTGCTGGACTTTGGTGACCTGGTCATCGACATCTCTGGCCACAAGGTCATGGTCGAGGGCAAGGAGGTTGACCTTACGGCCTCCGAGTTCAAGCTCCTCACCACGCTCGCCCGTCACCCCGGTCGTGTCTATACCCGCATGGAGCTTGTCGAGAAGGTCTTGGGCTACGACTTTGAGGGCTACGAGCGCACCATCGACTCCCACGTCAAGAACCTGCGTGCCAAGTTGGGCGACGACCCGCGCAACCCGCGTTGGCTCTACACTGTTCACGGCGTGGGCTACCGCTTCGAGGCCCCTCAGGCCGATGATAAGGCCAAGGCAGCCAAGGTAGCGGCCAAGGTAAAATCTGAGTAGGAGCCAGGGTGGCCTCCCAAGGTTTAAGCGGCGAGCCCGCGGCCAATGGTGGCGCAGATGCCGCCACGGGCCGCGGTTCGTTTAACACGATAAAGCCCGACCCAAAGCACAGCTGGACCTACTCCACGAGACTGGCTGTCTCGTTTGCTCTTACCGCGGTCATGACGGCAGGCATTCTCGTCGTGGTCCTGGCTGTTGTCTGGGAGAGTCAGTTCAAGGCCTATACCAGGGGCAATATGCAGTCGCTGGCGCAGTCGGCGGCAGACACGCTTGCTGTTGCATATGATGCGGCAGGCGGCTGGACGGTGGATGTGGTCTCCAGCGCCTCGTCCTTCTCGGGCGCGTCGCCAGACGTGGGCCTACAGGTGCTCGACAATGATGGCAACATCCTCTACGACGATACCGTCGGCCTCTCGCGCTACGGCGACTCTGGTGCAGCGGAGACGGGCGAAAGCGCCGTGCCCACGGGCTCCGAGTCAGTGGTCACGGCAAGCGTGGTCGACGCCGAGGGGGAGACGGTAGGTGCCGTGCTGCTATGGGCCTTTGGCTCAGATGCTCTGCTCACCTCGACAGACGCCAAGTTTAGGGAGAGTTCCTACAGCGCCATCTCTGTTGCGGCGGTCATCGCGGTTGTTCTCGCCGTGATCATTGGCTACTTTGTCTCGCGCTCGCTCACCAAGCCCATCCAGCGCATCACGCGCACGGCCTCGCAGATAAGAAACGGTGACCTCACGGCCCGCACGGGCGTGCGTGGCACGGACGAGATTGGCCAGCTGGGCGAGACCTTCGATGACATGGCAACCTCGCTCGAGAAGGACCTCAAGCTCGAGCATCGTCTTACCAGCGACGTTGCGCATGAGCTGCGCACTCCGCTCATGGCTATCCTCGCAACCGTCGAGGCCATGCAGGACGGCGTGCTTCCGGCAGACGACGAGCACCTGGAGACCCTTGCCTCCGAGACGCGCCGCCTTTCTCGCCTTGTTGACGCCATGCTCAAGCTCTCGCGCCTCGAGAACGGCACCACCGAACTCAAGGTGGAGCGCACCGATGTGGTCTACCTGGTTAGGAGCTTGGTGAGCTCACAGCACCAGCTCTTCCACGAGAAGGGTCTTCACCTGCGCTTTAATGACAACACGGCCCATGGTGAGTGCCAGGCGGACATCGATCCCGACCTTATCCGCGAGGCAATCGTCAACCTTATGAGCAACGCCATGCGCTACACCGACGAGGATGGCTGGGTTGTGGTCTCGGTTGGCTCAGGCCACTCGGACGCCATCATCTCGGTGCGCGACACCGGCATTGGCATCACCAAGGAGGACATCCCCCAGACCTTCTCGCGCTTCTGGCGCTCTGACGTGAGTCGCGAGCGCGTCTCTGGCGGCCTGGGCGTGGGCCTCTCCATCACCAAGGAGATCGTGGACCGTCACAACGGCACCATCTCGGTTGACTCCGAGCTGGGCAAGGGCACCACGTTCACCATCCGCGTGCCCCTCAACCGCGGGCGCCGCAACCTCAAGCAGGCGCTGCAGGAGAAGCAGCAGGAGAAGTAGAGGGGTTCATGCGATAGGGGTGTGAGGCGCGCGACTGCCACGGTCGTGCGCTACACTACTCACTGCGTGCCTGACCAGCGGGCGCATCGTCGAAAGAAACGAGGTCTATCGTGGCTGA
Source organism: Tractidigestivibacter sp. (assembly GCF_057241865.1). Classification (NCBI taxonomy): domain Bacteria; kingdom Bacillati; phylum Actinomycetota; class Coriobacteriia; order Coriobacteriales; family Atopobiaceae; genus Tractidigestivibacter; species Tractidigestivibacter sp. Next base: position 18,863 of record NZ_DBHHPX010000029.1, on the reverse strand, counting down.
CATCGAGCTTCGCCCGGATTCTCACGGCAAGGTTCGCGATATCTATGACTGCGGGGGCGCCCTGCTCATGGTCGCGTCGGATCGCATTAGCGCGTTTGACTACATCCTTCCGGACGAGATTCCCTACAAGGGCGAGATTCTCACGCGCATCTCGGCGTTCTGGTTTGAGCGCTTTGCCGACCTCATGCCCAACCACATGATTTCGATGGACGTGGCCGACTATCCCGCCGAGTACCACCAGTACGCCAGCTACCTGGCCGGTCGCTCCATGCTGGTCAAGAAGGCCAAGACCATCCCCATCGAGTGCATCGTGCGCGGCTACCTCACCGGCTCTGGGAAGAAGACCTATGACGCCGATGGCACGGTTTGCGGCATCAAGCTGCCGGATGGCCTGGTCGAGGCCTCGAAGCTCCCCGAGCCGATCTTCACCCCGTCGACCAAGGCGGCACCTGGCGACCACGACGAGAATATCTCGTTTGAACGCTGCGCCGAGATTGTGGGCGATCAAGTTGCGGCCCAGCTGCGCGACGCTTCCCTCTCCATCTACAAGGCCGCTGCCGAGTATGCGGCAACCCGCGGCATCATCATTGCCGACACCAAGTTTGAGTTTGGCCTCATCGACGACAGTCTCACCCTTATCGACGAGTGCCTCACGCCGGACTCCAGCCGCTTCTGGCCTGCCGAGGGCTACCAGCCCGGTCACGTCCAGCCCAGCTACGACAAGCAGTACGTGCGCGACTGGCTCAAGGCAAACTGGAGCATGACCGGCAAGCCGCCCCACCTGCCGCAGGACGTTATCGCGGGAACGTCGAGCCGCTACCAGGAGGCGTTCCAGATCATCACCGGCCACGAGTTCGAGCCCATGAAGGAGTCCCATGTCTCTGCGTGATACCATCGACGGCGCCCGCAAGGAGGTCGAGGAGGCCAGCAGGCTCGGCGGTAACACCAAGTCGGCAGACTCCAAGGTCGAAAGGAGCGAGCGCGGCGCTAAGTCCGAGAAGTCTTCGAAGGATGAGGCCGAGAGGCGCGACCCCATGGCCATCAGGAGCTACCGCAGCTCTGCGGCCGGCGCCAAGCCCAGCCGTGAGGCCGCCTCCACCGTGCGTACGGCATCCTCCAGCTCTTCTGCCAGCATGGGCGGTGGCCTCTTTGGCGGCGGCACGCCTGCCCAGAAGGAGGCCCGCAAGGAAGAGAGGCGCAGGCAGCGCGAGGAGGAAGACTTCCGTCAGCGCGGCTACGACCTCATCCTTCGCACGAACGAGGAGTACCGCAAGACCGAGCACACATGGTGGATTCTTATCGGCGTGGGCTTTGGCATGACGATTGTCTCGCTGCTGCTGGTGTGGGCGTTTCCCGCCGACAGCTCGGACTACCAGACGTTTGCTGGCATTGCCTCGGTGGCGTCGGTGGTGCTTGCGTTTGCCCTGATCATCGGTGCCTTTGTGTACGACTGGCGTGTCCGCCGGCCCGTCCGCAAGGCCACTGAGCGCAAGGTTGCCAGCTATAGCGACAAGAAGCTCGCCGAGCTCTTCGAGCAGCAGCGCCGCCGTGAGAACGAGGCCGAGGCAGCAAGGCAGGCCAAGAGGGCGAGCCGAGCCAACAAGAACAAGTAGCGAGTGTCTCGTGGCACGCATTGCTGGTCGATGGTAGAATGTCTTCTCGCATGCCCTCGTAGCTCAGGGGATAGAGCACAGGTTTCCTAAACCTGGTGTCGGCCGTTCGAATCGGCCCGGGGGCACCATGTAATGTCGCAGGCCAGACCCATCGCTGGGTCTGGCCTGTTCGCTCTGGGACGGGGTTGTGGTGCGGGCGGGCTAACCCACGGGGCTTCGTGCCCCAACGGCCTTGGGCTTCTCGGTACCCCACAATTAGCCTGCAGGCTGGCCCCGCTGGCTAAAAAGTCGCGTTGTGAGTACGCACAACCGGGGAAATCTGTCGGGGTCGTGACGTTTTCCCAGGTGGGCGAGAGGGGCCTGGCAACGGAAGGGGATTGTGCGTACGCACGACGGTAGTCCTCTGCCAGCGTGGGGCTCCCGAAGGGCAGGACTGCCAGAAAGGCGCTATCGTGCGTACGCATACTAGGACAGTCTTGACATTGGAGACGGTTGCCTAGCGGTCGGAATCGAGGAGAAGGCTTCTGCTGCGATGCCTCGCGTCGTGGATTTCGCCGTGAGTTGCCAGGTCGAGAAGCCCCCTGCAATCCTCGGTGCCGTACCCAACGCCAGCGGTCACGCGTGAGCGCTACACTCGAGAAGGCAGCGTCGTGCCGTTGCCCCACAACCACACGAGAAGGGGGAGCCATGTTCAACCCGTTCCGCGACGAACAAGGCCGGCCCAAGACAATCGCCGAAGTGACCTGGGATGACCTGCCCCAGCTCGCTGACCTCGAGGAAGGTTTTGCGCTGGAGTTCAAGCAGACCTTCGGGCCAAGCGTGCGCCGGAAGATTCCCAAAATCGTGGCGTCGTTCTCGAACTCGCGCGGCGGGTGGCTCGTGATTGGAATCGCAGACGACTCCCGCGAGGTTGTGCCTGTCCCGCGCGGCACGGCAGACATCAGCCAGGTGATAGGGGAGCTCTGCCGCAGGCACGTCTCGCCCGCGCCGCACTTTGAGGTACGCTTCCTGACAGACCCCACGGACGACAGCCGTGGCGTGATTCTGGTTCGCGTGGACGAGGGGGACTTTCCTCCCTATGTGGCCGACGGCATCGTAGAGATTCGTGAGGGCTCGACCTCGGGTCCGGCTGACGGAACTGCACTGGTAGACCTGTATGACCGTGCGACCAACCGCCGCCTAGACGTGCGCAGGTTCTGTTGTCGCACGGTCTACTACCCCATGGCCGATGACGCAAGGGACCCCGTTGCCCTCTTCGACCTGTACCTGTTTAGGCTCGGTCCAAAGGCAGACGAGGCCAACTCGCGTGCGAGCATCAACGAGGGAGCTGCGGCGATGCGCGCGGCCTTCGATTGTTATGGGATTGGTTGCCGCGTCCAGCACGCGCACGACAGCCTGGTGTTTAGGACTTCTCAGCGAGACGAGACAATCGTTGCGCACTCGGCAATCGAGCTCTTCCCCAACGAGTCGCTGAAGCTTTCGGTTCCTGCGGTGATGGTTACCGGGGAGGAGCGCGAACAGGCCATGCGGTCGCTTGCCGCGCGCACGCTCTTCTCGCCACGGTCAGACGCGCGACTGATGGACGCTAGCGCAACGCTGCGGCGCGTGACGAGAATGGCATCGCTTCTCGACCGCTACGTGCGTCTGCGCGGACTCTCTTGGCGAGAGTACGCGGTGGCCTACGAGCTTGAGCACATGGCGGGCGTCACAATGTGGTCGCCGAACGAGACGTACCTGGGCTACGCGGCGCGGCGCGGCGTGCTCTACTGCGCGACGACCGACTGCATCTCAAGGGTACGCTACCTCGATGATGGGGCACACGACACCTTCCGTGCTCGTCAGTTTGCAGGCAGCCATTTCTTTGAGGCATGCGGCCTGCCGCTGGGCTCGCCTGACCCCGAGGACCTGGAGCTGGTGAACGTGCTGCTCAGTACCAGCGGGGAGAAGTGAGGGGATGGCCCTGGCAATTCGTGTCAAGGCCGACTGCTGGCTAGTTCGATGCCGCGTCTGGACCAAGCTCTTTGGCGACCTCGATACCGAGGCGGTGGGGGATGCCAACAACAAGTGCATTGCCGGTGGTGCGTGTTTCAGCATACAACCAAGCAGCGAATACATGCTGCACGCCTCGCCTTACAAAAGAGCCCCTGACCCGTCTGATCGCAGGTCGGGGGCCCTACTGGCGCCTCTCGCCAACCATGCTAGTTGCTGGTGTTGGTCGTCCCGCCGGTGTTGCTGTTCGAATTCTCGCCGTTCGACGAGTTGCCGTTGTTCGACGTCCCGCTGTTGCTGTTGCTGCTCGAACCAGAGCCGCTGGACACCACGATCGTGATGGTCGACCCCGCGGTCGCCGATGTCGCAGATTGCGAGATGACCTTGCCCTTGGCAACGCTGCTGCTCGTCTCGGTGGTCACTGAGACGCTAAAGCCTACCCTCTCGAGCTCCTCCTTGGCGTCGGACTCCTTATACCCTACAACGTTAGGCACCGAGACGGACGCTGGGCCGGTGGAGACCGTGATGGTGACTGTGCTGCCCTTGTCGGCGCTTGTGCCTGCAGATGGGTCGGTGCTAATGACAAGGCCCTTCTCGACGCTGGACGAGGAGGACTGCTTCACGCTCACGCTAAAGCCCACGCTCTTGAGTGCGCTCGTGGCATCGGACTGGGAATCCCCCACGACGTTGGGGACAGAGACCTGCTCGGCACCCTGCGAGAGGTGATAGGTGATGGTGTCACCAGCCTTGGCGTCCGAGCCTGCCGCGGGCTCCTGCTGGGCAACGTGGCCAACCTCGATGTTCGCATCGTAGACAGAGTCGCCCGCTTGGCCCTTGAGCCCGTACTTGTTAAGCAGCTCCTGCGCCTCGGAAGGCGTGCAGTTGGTGAGGTCGGGCACCGTGACCGAGGCTGCCGGCTCTTCTCCCTTAGAGACGACGATGTCGATCTTGGAGCCCTCGGTGGCCGTACGCCCGGCACCCGGGGTCTGCTCGATGATCTTGCCCTCCTCGACGGAGGAAGAATACTGCTGCGTCACGTTGCCGATAGTGAAGTTATGGCCATCAGAGGTGAGCATTGCCGAGGCCTCGTCCTGCGTGAGGCCAAGGAGGTTGGGTACCGAATACGCCTTCGAGCCAGACCCCAACGCAGCCATAACGAGGAGTGCCACAAGTGCGATGCCTGCGATGACTCCGACGATAGCGAGCGCACGATTGCGCTTGTGCTTCTTCTGACGGTCCTCCTCCTCTGCGGCGGCCTGCTCGGTGGCGGACTGGGGGCGAATCCTGCCCGTGGCCTGTGCGCGGGACATGTTCTGGGTGACATTGCCGCCGCGTCCTGCCAGCGGTTTGGTTGCTGCTGCAGGGAGCATCGCCGTTGCGTTGTTGACCGCCTGCATGCGGCCGGCAAGGTAGTCGTGAAGCGTGTGGTAGAGTTCGTCGGCCGTCTGGAAGCGGTCTTTGGGGTCCTTCTGCATGCACTTGAGGATGATGGCCTCTATCTGAGGGTCCACGTTGGGGTTGATTTGGCTGGGTGGCACGGGCTGCTCGGTGACCTGCTTCATGGCCACGGTCACTGCGTTGTCACCATCAAAGGGGACACGGCCGGTGGCGGCCTCGTACATCACGATGCCAAGGGAGTAGAGGTCGGTGGTGGGGCCAAGCGGCTTGCCTTGGGTCTGCTCGGGTGAGACGTAGTGTGCCGTGCCCAGGACCGAGTTGTCGGTGGTGAGGTGGCTGTTCTTTGCGCGTGCGATGCCGAAGTCCATTACCTTGATGTTGCCACTGGGCTGCACCATGATGTTCTGCGGCTTGATGTCGCGGTGGATGATGTCGTGGTTGTGAGCCACGGAGAGCGCCTGCGCTATCTGCGAGCCAATCTGCGCGACCTTCTTGCAGTCGAGCGCGCCATGCTTGCGAATGCCGCTCTTGAGGTCGGTACCGCGCAGGTACTCCATGATGATGTAGTAGGTGTCACCGTCCTTGCCCCAGTCATAGACCGAGACAATGTAGGGGCTGTTGAGCGCCGCCGCAGCCTGCGCCTCCTGCTTGAAGCGTGCTGCAAATGAGGGGTCGGTTGCGTACTGGGGCAGCATCGTCTTGATGGCGACAGTCCTCCCCAACACCTGATCCATGCCACGGTAGACCGTGGCCATGCCCCCCGCACCTACCTTGTCGAGGACCTGGTACCTTCCACCAAGGACCCTTTCTGCCATCTGCCTCTCCTATCCACCCTAGCGGCGACACCGCGTCTTGTGACTACGTTTAAAGTGATCAGCGGTTCGTGTTCATATCTAATGGCTCGTTTCGTACACAGGTCATGCGCCTCCCATCAGCTTGCGCCAAGAGCCTGGATGTTAAGGCAGCTCGCAAGGACCTGCCCCGCCACTCCGGCGGCATACCCCTCGACGTCGGCGCCATCTTCTCCCTCGATGACAACAGAGATTACGAGCGTGGGGTTGTCGTATGGCGCAAAGCCGATAAAGAACGAGTTGATCTTGCCGTCTTCGATTTGGGCCGTGCCGGTCTTGCCGGCGACCTGGACGCCTTGGACCTTGGCCCTTGTGCCCGTGCCGTGGTCAACAACGCCGAGCATGGCCTCCTTGACCTGGGAGGCGGTCTCGGCAGAGATGGCCTGCCCAAGGGACTTTGGCTGGGTTGTGGAGATCGTGGCACCCTCGGGGGAGAGCACATGGTCTACCACGTAGGGGTTCATGACCACGCCACCGTTGGCAATCGCCTGGGCGACCATGGCATTCTGCGTCACGGTCGTCTGCGGGCCCGCGGGACTCTTGTGCTGGCCCACGGGCTGGCCGCATGCCGCCCATGCCGTTTCCCACTCGGTCATCTCCGAGGGGTCGGGCATGAGCGACGCCACGGTATTGAAGTCTTGGCCCACGTTGGTGCCGTAGCCAAAGGCGTCGGCATACTTCACCAGGTTGGAAGCACCCACTTGGACACCCACCTGGCCAAAGACCGTGTTGGACGAGAGGGCAAAGGCCTCCCTGAGCGTGGGGGTGCCGTAGTCGTTGTAGCCGTAGTTGCTCACCTCGGCTCCACCGATGGTCAGCGCGGGTCCGGCGTTGTAGACGGTGTCGAGTGTGGTGGTGTCGGTATCGAGAGCGGCCGAGAGCGTGACCGCCTTGAAGGTGGAGCCGGGCGAGTAGAGCGTCTGCACGGTGCGATCGAGCAGCTGGGAGCCCGTGCCGCTGGAGCCCATGATGCTGTCGAGGTCATCGTAGGAGTACGTAGGTGCACTTGCCTTGGCAAGAACGGCTCCGGTAGACGGGTCGAGCACCACCACGGCGCCCGTGTAGCCGTCGAGGGCAGACTCGGCGGCACGCTGCATCTGCGAGTTGATCGTGAGTGCCACGGTGTTGCCAGGCTCTTGCACTCCCGCCAGCGAGTAGAGTGCGCTCTTCCAGTCGGAGTAGTTGTGGCTACCCGTAAGCGTGTCGTTCATCGTGGACTCGATGCCAGAGGTGCCATAGCGCGTGGAGATGTATCCCACGGTGTGCGCGGCGAGAGACCCCTGCGGATACGAGCGCAGGTAGGTGCCATCCTCTTGGCGCAGGCTCTCGGCCAGGGTTACGCCGTCGGATGTGATGATGGCACCGCGCTGCACGTAGGCGCTCTTGGCAATGGTGTGGTTGTTGGATGACATGTTCTGGATGTTGCCGGCATCGATGACCTGGAGATAGGTGAGGTTGGCGATGAGGGCGGCAAAGAGCACCGCAAATGCCGTGATGAGCGCCGTGAGGCGCTTGCCCAAGGCCACGCGGCCAAGGATGCCTGACTCGCTGCCCTGCATCTCGAAGCGGCCACGTGCATGCGAACCATGGACAAAGGCCGACGCGTGGGCGCCCAGGAGCGAGACGCGCCCATTGTTGTCCTCGGCGGCGCTGGCAACGAGCTGCGCCTCTCGTCCGGTGCCCTCGTCGCCTGCGCGTAGGAGCAGCCCCACGATGATGAAGCTCGAGAGCAGTGAGCTGCCGCCCTGGCTCATGAAGGGAAGCGTCACGCCCGTCAAGGGCAAGAGCTTGGTGACGCCAGCGATGATGAGGAACGCCTGGAAGCCGATGACCGTGGTCAGACCCACAGCGGCAAAGGCGGAGGAGTCGGACTTGGCGCGGGCCGCCGTTGCGAAGCCGCGCACGCAGAAGAGCATGTAGAGAATGATGATGGCGCTGGCCCCCAGAAGGCCCATCTCCTCGGCGATGGCCGAGAAGAGAAAGTCACTCTCGACAAAGGGGATGAGGGTGGGCAGGCCCTTGCCAATGCCCGTGCCCACCAGGTCGCCGTCGACAATGGAATAGAGCGACTGGACAACTTGGTAGCCGCTGCCCTGGGCGTCTGACCAGGGGTCAAGCCAGATGTCCACACGCACCTTGACATGCGAGAAGAAGCGGTAGCAGAAGACAAAGCCAACTACCAGAAGGCCAAGCGCTATAAAGACATAGCTCCAACGGCCGGTGACCGCGTAGAGCATGACCACGAAGTACATGAAGAAGAGAAGGGCACTGCCCAGGTCGCGCTCGAAGATAACGATGAGAAGGCTGATGCCCCACATGATGAAGAGGGGGAGCAGCATGCGGAAGCGCGGGATGCGGAAGGGTCCCACGCGATGTGCGGTGGCAGAGAGCGCCTCTCGGTTGGATGCCAGGTAGAAGGCCAGGAAGAGGACGATAAGAATCTTAGCCAGCTCGCCTGGCTGGAACGAGAAGCCCCCAAAGGTGAGCCAGAGCTTGCTGCCGTTCTTCTCGGTGCCTATGACCATGGGGAGCAGGAGCAATACCACGCCAATGAGACCCAGCGTGTACTTGTAGCTGGCCAGCGTGTCGAGGCTGCGGGCGACAAAGAGGGTCGCAATCATTGCCGCGACCGAGACAAAAAGCCACATGACCTGGTTGTCTGCCAGGTTTGGGGCAAGGCGCGTGACAAATGCGATGCCGATGCCCGAGAGGAGAAAGACCACAGGCAAGATGATGGGGTCGGCATCGGGCGCGAGGATGCGCACGGCCACGTGGGCCGCGGCGAACGCCGCAAAGAGCCCTACGGGAACGGCGAGCGTGCTTAGGGAGAGCACGACGCTGGCGTTAACAACGTAGAGGGCGTAGAGCAGGACCACGGGCACGGCTGCCAGGCAGAGGAAGAGCAGCTCCATGTTTCTGCGGTTGCCACCGCGGGTTCTCTCGTTGGCCACGGTCACTCACCCCCGTTTGTCTGCGCCGTGTCTCCAGTGGTGCTGGTGTCTGTCGAGGCGTTGCCATTGGCGGAGTCTGTGCCCGACTCGCCCGTCTGGGTGCCGTCCTCTGGCGCTGCCTCTCCGGTAGGGTTGCCCTCGGCAGCCACTTCTGCGGCCTTCTCGGCTGCCTTGGTCTTCTCGGCGTCTATCTGCGAGCGGTATGACTCAACAGTGGAGAGGGCCTCCTGCTCGCTGCCTACGTGAATGCCGCCATTTTGTAGCTGCGTGCCGACGTTTGCGGGCAGGTCGTCTATCTCCACCGCTGTCGTCTGGACCAGGCTTGAGAGCGAAAACCCCAGGACCTCGCCATCGATTCCCTGGTAGATGCCTACGGTATCGCCATCGACGCCCAGGTACCACTCGCTCTTTGCAAAGAGGAAGAAGCCTCCGAGCACCACGACCGCAAGCAGCACCATGGCGGTGATCACGCGCAGGGCAAAGCCCACCGAATGCTTGCGCGCCGCGGCTGCTACGCCGTCGTTCAGGATGTCCACCACTACGACGGTCACGTTGTCTGCGCCGCCTGCGGTGAGCGCGGTGGAGACGAGGTTGTCCGCTGCCTGCTGCGGCGTGGCGCTCGAGACCGCAACGGAGCCAATCTCGCTGTCAGGCACCATGCTCGAGAGGCCGTCGGAGCAGAGGATGACGCGGTCTCCCGTGGACACCTCGATGGAGAAGTGATCTGCATACATGTCCGGGTCAGAGCCCAGGGCGCGCGTGATGATGGAACGCGATGGGTGCACGCGGGCCTCGTCGGCGGTTATCTGGCCAGCGTCGACGAGCTCCTCCACATAGGAGTGGTCGCGTGTCACGCGCACGAGGTTGCCCGCGTGCAGGAGGTAGATGCGGGAGTCGCCCACGTGGGCGATGGCCATGCGGTTGCCGTCGATAAGCGTGGCCGAGGCGGTGCATCCCATGCCAGGTTTGCCCCGTCCCTCCTCGGCGCCCTTGATTACGGCCTGGTTGGCTGCCTCAATCGCTGCCCCAAGAAGGGCGTCGTCTGCGGTTGCAGGGGCCTTCTCGCCAATGGTTTCAACGGCAATGGAGCTTGCGACCTCGCCGGCTGCGTGGCCGCCCATGCCGTCGCATACCGCGAAGCACGGCGTGCGGATGAGGAACGAGTCTTCGTTGTGGCTTCTCACCAGGCCCACGTCGGAGCGGGCACCCCAGGCGATGAAGGCGTTCTTGCCGCAGGTGGCATCGGCGCCGGCGCGTCCCTCTACGGGGATGGCCGCACGACCTGGGGCGTTGACGGGTTCTTGTGGCTGGGCGCTCTCGGGCGAGACGGGCTCCTGGTGAACGCCCTCGGGCACGGATTGCCTGTCGGCTGTCATACGCTTGGGCGTCTCGGGCTTTGGCACCTCGGCGACAGCAGGATGCTCGCCCACCGGCTCTGCGGGGGCTTCGTCTGGTACGGCCGTCTGCATTGGCGCGTCCTGGGGCTTCATCTGTGGGTCCTCGGCGGCCATTACTGACGGCTCACTCGCATGATGGTGTCGCCAATCTGCACTTCGTCGCCGTCACGAAGGGTGACGGGCTGATCGATCGCGTGGCCGTTGACCATGGTTCCGTTTGTAGAGCCGAGGTCCTCAAGGACGAGGGCCGGCCCCTGGATGGTAAAGCGGGCATGTGTGGCCGAGACGTACGGCTCGTCGATTACGATGTCGGAGGAAGGGGAGCGGCCAACAACCACGGGGCCGAGCACGTCTACGTGCAGGCCACGCATGGCACGCGAGCCCTTCTCAACGTCAACGCACCAGATGGCGGTGTCTTTGCGCTGCCCGCGCACCAGGCCTACGCCTGCGCGCATGGCGGCAAAGAGGAAGACGTAGAGCAGGACGACGAGGATGATTCGCCCTGCAAAGAGAATCAGGTCGATCATGGCCTAGCTCTCCCTGAACTCGAGGTTCACGAGGCCAACGGTGATGAGGTCGCCGTCGCACAGGACGCATTCATCTACGTCGATATCGTTGACGAGCGTGCCGTTGGTGGAGTTGAGGTCAACGATGTGCCAGTTGCTCCCGTCGTAGGAGAGCTCCGCGTGGCGGCGAGAAACGTTGGGGTCGCGCAGGTAAACACCGCACTGCGAGCGCTCGCGGCCGATGAGGCAAGAGGGGGCCTTGGCAGCGTAGGTGCGCCCGCTCTGGCGGTCGATGAGCATGCAGGTGGCAATGCGCTGCTGGGGAGCGGGCTGTGCTGGGGCAGCGGGTGCAGAGACGTTACGACGACGGGTGTCGGGTACGACCTCGGGGGCCTGGCGTGCGGCCTGGTGCTGTGCGGGCGAGGGGAAGTCCGCTGGCTGGGGCGCTGCCGCCGCGACGGCCTGGGCCTGATCTTGGACCGCCTCGGCAACGGGCTGAACCACCTGCTGGCTGCTGGAGACCGGTGGTGTTATGACCGGCACGGCAACGGGTGGCACAGCCTGCGATGGGCTGGCGTCTACATAGGGTACCGGCATAGGAGTGGACGAGGAGGGAGATGCCACCGCGGGGATCACACCGCCTGCGGGCTCGATGTAGTCCATGGGCATAACGTCCAGGCCGGCATCAGTGCCGCCGGGGGAAGCCTGCGGAGAAGATGCGGATGCCATGGGTTGCGGGATGGGGCTGAGGTGTCCCGCGGACGGACGTCGACGCGGCTTGCCAATGGCAGCGGCTCCGCCCACGCTTGAGTTGCCACCCAGAAACGCGCGCTCCTCCTCACGAAGGCGGGCGAGGGTCTGTCCGTTGACGTTCTCGGCATCAACGTAGAACTTGCCCGACTTGAGGGACTCGTCGACCATGAAGCGCACGAGCGGCCTGCCTACCAGGGCATAGCCCTTCTTGTTGGCAGATTCGGTGATGAACTCGCCAAGTTCATAGTCGATGCGCTCGTAGAGCGGGCGCATGAGGGAGTCGTCCTCGGCCGAAACCAGGACGGTATAGAGCGCCGGCGCGGTGTCGACGCCGTCGATGCGGTATGTCTCGGCCTCCATCTTGCGGGCTGCATGCTTTGCGAGCTTCTTGAACGAGAATGGCTCTGCATAACCCTGTGGGGCAGACTCAAAGACCGAGCTAATCCGGCCCTCGAAATCACTGAGAAAGCTCATCTGAGTCCTCGCCTTCTTGGTCCTCGTCCAGAGGACCCCTCAGGACGGTTTCTACACACAAAAGCACACTTAAGAATACAGCAAGCCCACAGCCCTCCAACATCTGGCCAAGCCAATACCCGCTAGATTCCACTCTGCAGGCGAGAAGCCAAAGCAAGATGATGGAGATGGCACCTGTGACCTGCCCCACAATACCCGAGGCAACGCTTCCCCTCATAGCGATGGCGGAGGCCGCAAGCGCCGAAACCGCACAGCCGGCAACGATGATCCAGGTCGCGGGGCTCGTAAGCAGGGGCACGAGCGTTGCCGCGATTGCCTGGGCCGAGAACTCGTTTGAGACAGCGGCATTTGCAAGAAGCGAGAGGAGCGCACCTGTGGCGCCCGTGGCGGCGGCGGGCAGCGGGTCCATGCCGTAGGCGGCGATGGCGACGCCCGCGGCAGGCGAGTTGAGGCAGGCTGGGGCCAGCATCGATGCTGTGGAGACGTGATCCGTGTGGCCGCAGGATATCCACCAGGCCGCAAAGGCAACGGCCACCACGATGGCGAGCGGGAACGATGCCGCTGTGACGTGTGCCGTTGCGAGCGCCAAGACCAGGGAGGCGCCTGCGGCGGCGGAGCCTATGGGTGGCCACGCGAGGCAGGCTGCAGCCGAGACGATGGATCCTATCAGGGCAAAGGTGCTTGTGGCTCCCGGAAGTGCCGGCAGTATGGCATACATCGCGAAGAACGTGCAGACCGCGGACGCCGCTCGCTCGATTGCAGGGGCAAGCCAGGGGATGCGAACGTGAGCCGGCAGGTTGGAGGGCGTGGCGGCAAGGGAGGGGTCGTCGTTCTCGGACTGGTCGACGAGCTCGCGGAGGGACTCGGCGCCTTCGGTGGCGTCGCCCAGCGAAGGCAGGATGGAGCGAGCGAACTCCTTGACGGAGGACGTCCGCCCGGCAGCGGCGGGGGCCATAGCGCGGAGAAACGCATCCTCGACGCCTGCCGCGAGGTCGGGGTCGAGCATCGAGAGCGGGGGCTTGGGACCGCGGGCTATGGCATCAAGCGAGCCTTTTGGCGTGGTGGACGCAAAGGGGCTTCTCCCTGTAAGCGCCTGCCAGGTCACAACGGCAAGCGAGAAGACGTCCGTGCGTTCGTCGACAAGGAGGCCTTGGATCTGCTCGGGTGGCATGTAGCCAACGGTACCACCGCGGGCACCGCCGTAACCGGCCGCGGAAGCCAGCGTAGCCATGCCAAAATCTGCCAGCTTCACGGTGCCCTGACGGTCGATCATGATGTTTGTCGGCTTGATGTCCATGTGGAGCACGCCGTTTTCGTGCGCGTAGGCGAGCGCGGCCGTTACCGAGCGCAGAACATGGGCGCACTCCTCGTGCGTGAGGGTGCCGCCCTCCACGCGGGCGAGGAGTTCTGCCAGGTTAAGGCCGTCCACGAACTCCATGACCAGGTATGCGTAGGTGCCGTCTGTCTCGAAGTCGTAGACCGTCACGATGTTTGGGTGGGCGAGGAGACAGGCCGTGCGCGCCTCTGCCAAGGCCTCGTCTGCTGTGGATGCGGAAATGCCGCCGGGGTCCTCGTTTGAGAGCAAGGGGATTCTTTTGATGGCAACCCGACGCTGAAGGCGCGTGTCCCAGCAGGTGCAGACGGTGCCAAAGCCGCCTGCACCGCGTCGCGCGAGCACGCGGTAGCGTCCAAGGAGCGTCTCCTCGGGGATGGGGCGCGCGCCGGGCCTGACCGGCCGTGCAGCGCTCTGTGTGGGGTTGGCGGTGCCCACGGCGTCTCCTCGTTGTTGTACGTTTGTGGCTTCGTTTTTTCTTGCCGTGATGAGGACATTCTAGCTAATTGTGCGGGGAGTAGACAGAGCACGCCCCCAGCCACTGCCCCTGATGAAAAAGAGGATGTGGTATTCGGTGGCTGTCTGGGTGCGCTCGCTATTTGAGGAGGGAGTTCGCAACAGAGCGAGCGTCGACAACATTGGGGGGAAGATTACCTGCCATTGCAGCGAGAATGTTGTCGGCGGCAATGTTTCCCATGCGTAGGTTTGCCTCGAAGGTGGACGAGCCGACATGGGGCGTCACAAGCACGTTTTGAAGATCGAATATGGGACTGTGACGAGGAGGCTCACGCTCGTACACGTCGGTTGCGTAGCCCCCGAGACCCCCTGACAGCAGGGCTTTCTCCAGTGCGGACCCTCGCACCACTCCCGCCCGCGCGGTATTGATGAGGTATCCCTTGGGCCCAATCATGCGGAGCTCTTTCGAGCCAATCATGTTTGAGGTTGCGTCGGTAAGAGGCACATGCAGCGTTACCACATCAGAGCGCTTCAGCAGGTCGTTAAGCGTCGTGAACTCGAGTCCATAGAGAGTTGCAAGTTCGCGTTCGGCGATGTCGTAACCAAGGATCTTCATGCCAAAGCCCTCAGCTCGCCTCGCAACTGCCATACCGATGGAGCCAACCCCAACAATGCCAAGCGTCTGTCCGCTTAGCGTGTGGCCAGGGAACTTTCTCCATGTGTCATGCTTAACGCCATAGATGTTTGCGTAGAGCTGGCGCTCAAGGCCAATCATGAGCCCAAATACAAGATCGGCGGTCTCGTCGCGGTTTCCACCTGGAACGTTGGCCACGGTAATGCCACGCTTTCCGGCTTCGACCAAATCAACGTTTTCTACTCCCACGCCATTGCGAACAATGAGCTTAAGGCGGGGCATGCGTGTAAGCAGGGGTCCGTCAATAACGGTATTTCCCACGACCAGAACGTCGGCGTCCACCGCGAGAGCCGTGAGCTCACGCCGTGAAAGCTGGCGCTGGTACGGGTTCATCTTGACAACGCATCCCGCCTCAACGAGACGCGTTATCGGCTCTTTGGCGTAACGGCCAAATGTCGTCGAACATGAAGCGACGACCCATTTTGTCAGTGCGTCCATCTAGACCGGCCACGCCAGAAGGATTGTCCCTGCTGGAGACAAATCAAATCAGCAGGTATGTGTATGACGGAGCCGTTCCTCCGTATACAAACTAACAGTTCTGGTCCAAAATCCGAAGTGCAGTCTAAAAATAACTATTTAATAACGAATAAAAATAATATAAATATGGATATAAATTAGAATCAAAACCGATAAAACGAATATAAATACCGTTAACCTATTGAAATAGAAAGTTATATCACCCATTTTTTACCAAGAAGATAATGGGAAATGAAAGGCATTTCACACATATGCTTCATGGAAGGGTGGTTGGAACTATGGGCGTCGTTCTCACGCGTGTGGACTTCAGGCTCATTCATGGCCAGGTCATGACGAGGTGGCTCACCCAGACGGGCGCTAATGAGATCGTTACCGTTGATACGTCGACGAGCAAAGACCCCTTCATGATGTACGTCTTCAAGATGGCTGCCCCCACGGGAATCCGTAACAAGATTTACGACGTTGACCGTGCGGTTAAGGCGCAGCGGGACGGCGAGTTCGAGAAGAACAAGATCATCATCCTGTTCAAGAATGTCGCCGAGCTCAAGAGGGCCATTGATGCCGGACTCAGGCTTGACAGCATCCAGATCGGTGGCCTTGGTGGCGGCCCTGGACGCAAAGCGGTTCTCAATGCAATCACGCTCGACCAGAAGGACCTCGACGACCTTCTCGCCATCCAGGCTCAGGGCAGCAAGGTCTACTTCCAGACCACGCCCGATTACCCGTCGGCAAAGCTCGATGAGATTGCGGCGAAGTTCTAATACAGCCGGTTAATGGCGGGGCCAGCGCGACTCCGTCGTAGAAAGGAGACAGAGCATGGATATAATGCGCGCGGTGCTCGTTGGCTTGATCTATTGGCTCTCAATGGGTCGTGCCTGGTACTACTTCTCGTTCGCATTTAGAAAGCCAGTGGTTCTCGGCGTGGTCATTGGCCTCATTTACGGTGACGTTGCTCAAGGTTTGCTGGTGGGCGCAACCATTCAGCTTATGTACATGGGTGGCATTGAGGCGGGGGGCAACATTCCCTCCGATCAGGGCCTTGCGGCGTGCATCGCTATCCCGGCTGCACTGGCCAACTCGCTTGACCCCAGCGCCGCAGTTGCGCTTGCGGTCCCGTTTGGCGTGCTCGGCGTCCTTATCAACAACGTGCGACGTACGATCAACTCCTTCTATAACACGAAGGCAGACCAGTTTGTCCAAGAGCGCAACTACTCTGCGCTTTCGACATTCTCATTTCTGCTGCCCTGGCTGACCAACGGCGTTCTGTACTTCACTCCGGTCTTTCTGGCAACGCTGTTTGGCCCCGCTGTTGTCGAGGCATTCATCAATGCAATCCCCAATTGGGTTATGAGCGGTCTTGCTAACGCGGGCAACGTCCTTCCTGCCCTCGGCTTCGCGCTGACGCTTGTGGTTATGGGCAAGGAGAAGTACCTCCCGTTCTTCGTGCTTGGTTTCTTTACCTATGCGATTGCCGGGTACTCGATGCTCACCGGTGCGGTCATTGGCCTGTGCCTCGCGATGATCGTGTCCCTGTTTGTCCAGACCGATGACGAGGAGGTTGCTCTCAATGACTAGCGAGAACACAGAAATGACTCGGGGGGGGGGGGGTCGTCTCTGACGACGCTCTTGAGAAGACCGATTCCGTTCTGACAAAGTCCGACCTGCGTGGCGCCTGGTGGCGTTGGTGCCTTGCAGTTGAGGTTCCGGTTTCGTTTGACCGCATGCAGGCGCTTGCCTTTGGCTTCTCTATGAATAAGGTCATGCGGAAGCTCTACAAGGATGATCCCGATGAGCTTCAGGCCGCGATGACCCGTCACACGAGCATGTTCAACACGAACTGCGATTGGGGTAGCATCATCCATGGCATCGTTATCTCCCTCGAGGAGCAGCGTTCCAAAGGTGCCGAGGAGATTACCCCCGACATGATCGAGTCCATCAAGATTGGTCTCATGGGTCCTCTTGCCGGCATCGGTGACTCGGTTGACCAGGGTATTGTTGCTACGATCCCACTCGCAATCTTTGTTCCTATGGCCCTTGGCGGCAGCGTTTTCGCTGCTTTCATTCCGGGCATTATCTACATCGTTTGGTCGATGGTCTGGTCCTGGTTCCTGTTCCGCAAGGGCTACACGATGGGCCGTACGGCTGTCACTGACATCCTCCACTCCGGCACTATCAAGAAGGTCATCGACATTGCGACCATCGTGGGCATCTTCATGGTCGGATGCCTGTCCGCCTCGTACGTAAAGCTTGCCTGCGTCGCAACGGTTGGCGGTGTCGAGATCCAATCCGTTCTCGATTCCATGCTGCCAAAGCTATTGCCGTTTGCCGTGACTATGGGCATGTACATCTACATCAAGAAGCGTGGTCCCCACTACTTGCGCATCATCATCGTGACGATGATTGCGGCCGTCCTGCTTACGGGGCTTGGAATCATTTAGTGACCTGCGCGTCCGGCCTATGCCATGCGGGCTGGGTCCCTTTATTGCCTACATCAAATCTTATTTCGGGGGCCTGTTTCATGAAGGTACTTATCACTCCGCGCGGCTTTGCCAACTATGGCCTTGACGAGGTCAAGCTCATGGAGTCCAAGGGTCTTGACGTTGATTACAACGACACGGGCAAGGCATACACGGCAGAGCAATTTCTCGAGAAGGCAAAGGATGCGGACGCAATCATCGTAGGCGTGGACGACATGTCCGCTCCCGTGATGGTGCGGCTGCCCAAGCTCAAAGTCGTTTGCAAGTTTGGCGTTGGCGTTGACAATATCGACTGCGACTACGCTAAGGCGCATGATATCTACGTTGGTCGAACCGTTGAATCTAACTCGCTGTCTGTCGCCGAGCACGTGGTCGCTCTCATGTTCGCCGATGCGAAGAACCTCTACCCTACCATCCGCGACGTGAAGGCTGGCTCTTGGGGGAAGCGTACAGGCATTGAACTCGCTGGTAAGACGCTCGGTATCGTTGGCTTTGGTGCCATTGGCAAGCAGCTTTCGAGCATTGCTACGGGTATCGGCATGGACGTGCTTGCATACGATGCTTTCCCCATCAGCGAAGGGGCTGCAAGGGAGCATGGCGCTACCGTTGCCACCTTCGGGCAAATCATTGAGGAGTCCGACTATATGAGTGTGCACGTGCCCCTGCTCGACAGCACGCGCAGCTTGATCAGCACGCCACAGTTCAATGCCATGAAAAACAGCGCCTGTGTGCTCAACGCAGCCCGTGGTGGCGTTGTCGACGAGGACGCACTCTATCACGCGCTGGTAGATGGCGATATCCGCTCTGCAGCATTCGACGTCTTCACCACCGAGCCACCTGCAAAGGACAACCCGCTGCTTGCGCTCGATAACTTCCTACTTACGTCGCACACCGCCTCCAGAACCCACGAGGCCGAGAAGAGGACCTGCCAAATCTCGACTGACGTCATCCTTACCCAGCTTGGCCTTAAGGACTAACCACCTCGACCTCAACGGAAGGGAGGAACAATGAATCTCGTTCTCGCATCCCACGGAAACTTTGCAAAGGAACTCGTCAAGTCCGCCGAGATGATTTATGGGGACATGTCCGATGTGCCCATCGTCTCCCTCATGCCAGGCATGTCGTTCGAGGGCTTCACGAAGGAGGCCTCTGAGGTTCTCGATAAGACGGGCAAGAACACGCTCGTCCTTGTCGACCTCTTTGGCGGCACGCCGTCAAACGTGTTCTCGGCCCTTACCAGAAAGTACGGGCACCACGTTGTGACCGGTCTCAACCTTCCCATGCTCATCGAGGTTTACTCCACGATGAAGGGAGATGCTTCTCTCAGTGTTGAGCAGGTAGTGAAGCTTGCTCTGGACACACTCCAGAGCAGCGGCGTCTACGTTAACGAGCGACTTGGCAGGTAGCGAGAAAGAGCTTTTGTTTCTGTAGCAAATAAGGCAGAAAGGCAGTCCCAGGCATGTCTACGTTCTCCGGGGTCATCGTCCCCATGGT